>JALYUK010000057.1 GCA_030853805.1 Actinomycetota bacterium
CCACGAC
The DNA here is from genome assembly GCA_030853805.1 of Actinomycetota bacterium. Taxonomy (GTDB): domain Bacteria; phylum Actinomycetota; class Actinomycetes; order Actinomycetales; family Dermatophilaceae; genus Allobranchiibius. Next base: position 8 of record JALYUK010000057.1, read on the forward strand.
GCAGGCCATCGTGGACTACCGCCGCGACCAGGGGTACGCCGGGCCATGACGTCGACTCCTCGGCGATCATCACCGTGCCGGGGTTGCGGCGGTAGGCGGTTGCGTTCGTCTCCTGCAGCACCTTCACTGCGTCGAGGTTCTCCCGACCGCCGTAGATGTTCGGGATCCACTCACCGTCCTTGCGCGAGTAGTCCAGGTAGAGCATCGAGGCGACCCCGTCGACGCGCAGCCCGTCGGCGTGGAACTCCTCCAGCCAGTACAGCGCGTTCGCGACCAGGAAGTTACGCACGTGCGGGCGGCCGAAGTCGAAGACGTAGGAACCCCACTCGTTGTGCCACCCCTTGCGGGGGTCCGGGTGCTCGTACAGCGCGGTGCCGTCGAACTTCGCCAGCGCCCACTCGTCGGTGGCGAAGTGCCCGGGCACCCAGTCCAGGATCACGCCGATCCCGGCCTGGTGCAGCGCATCGATCAGGAAACGCAGGTCGTGAGGGTTTCCCATCCGGGAGTTCGGCGCGTAGTAACCGGTGACGTGGTACCCCCAGCTCGGCGGGTACGGGTGCTCCATGACCGGCATGAACTCCACGTGGGTGAAGCCGAGGTCGCGTACGTAGTTGACCAGGTGTTCGGCCAGATCCCGGTAGGACAGGCCCTGCCGCCAGGAGCCGAGGTGCACCTCGTAGACGCTCATCGGCCGGGTGTGCTGATCGACGGCGCCGCGCGCGGTCAACCACTGCTCGTCGCCCCAGTCGTAGGAGGTCGCCGTCACGATCGACGCGGTCGCCGGTGCAGTCTCGGAGGCGCGGGCCATCGGGTCGGCGCGGTCGCGCCATACCCGGTCCGCGCAGCAGACCTTGAATTTGTAGCTGGCACCTGGCGCGACATCGGGGATGAAGAGCTCCCAGACGCCGGAGTTGCCCAGCTGGCGCATCCCGTGCGCGTCACCGTTCCAGACGTTGAAGTCGCCGATCACCTGCAGGCCCTTGGCATTCGGCGCCCATACCGCGAACGACGTGCCGTGCACCCGCCCGAGCGGGCCGTCGTAGGAGCGGGTGTGCGCTCCGAGGACCTTCCACAGTTCTTCGTGGCGACCTTCACCGATCAGGAACAGGTCGATGTCACCAAGTGTCGGCAGGAACCGGTAGGGGTCGTCCTGTACGTGTTCCCAGCCGTCCTCGTACGTGGTGACGAGGCGGTAGTCGGGTAGCTGAGCGACCGGCAGTCGCGCGGACCAGATGCCCTCGTACTCGTGGTTCAGCGTCGTCCGCGATCCGTCTTCCAACAGCACCTGGACGCTGGCCGCGAACGGTCGCAGCGCCCGCACGAACGGTCCGTGCTCATCGGTCTGTCCGCCGAGCACGCTGTGCGGGTCGCGGTGCACCCCCATCAGCAGCGCATCAGCCTCATGCTGGTCCAGCTTCGGCGCGGGAGCGGCGGGTCGGCCGTGCTCCTGCGGATCGGCGACCGGCCGGTCCTGGGTCAGCAGCCGCAGAATCGCGGTGGTCGGTATCGCCAGCCATGAGGGTCGGTTGCGTGCCTCGTACTCGATCTCGTAGCTCGCCTTGTCGATCTCGAACGCGTCCAGAATCGCCGCGTATGCCTGCAGGTCCAACCCGCCCCCCGCGGCATAGCCGTCCAGGAATGCCGAGCGGGTCGCGGTCGCCCAGCCGCGCCGGTCCTCGCTGGTCTCGCGCTCTGCGGAACCGGCTGCGTAGTCGAAGGAGCGCAACATGCCCGCGACGTCGCGCAGCGGCGAGTCCGGCTGGTTGCGCTCGGCGAGCGGGCGCAGCGGTTCACCCTCGAAGTCCAGCAGGACGAACCGGTTTCCCGTTGGGCTCGGGACGTCCAGCACCTGCCCGAGGTGGTAGTCGCCGTGGATCCGCTGCAGCGCAGGCCAGGCGGTCTCGCCCGCGGCACCGAGAAGCGCGGTGAAACGCTCGGTGTGCGTTGCCAACTCGGGTGCGTGTTCGCAGGCCTGCGTGAAACGGCTGCGCATGCCGTCGGTCACCCGCGCGACGTCGGCGGCGCTTGCGGGGTGGGTTTCGAAGAGGCCCGCGAGGGCTGCGTGCACCTTCGCGGTCGCAGCGCCGAGGTCGCGCGCTGGGCGGGTGAAGTCGGTGTCCGCGACGGCCGCCGCGGCCGCTTCGCGCCAGGCATCCTGCACTCCGGGCAGGAACTCCTGAACAAAGAATGCGTGGCCCTGGTGGTTCTCTGCGCCGGGCTTAGGCGAGGGCCAGGTGGCCTGCACCGATCCGAGCATGCGCGGCACCTGGTCGCTGCCTTCTCGCGACAGGGCCGACTGAAGGATGACGTCGGGGTTCTCACCGTCGTGCAGCACCCGGAAGATCTTCAGGATCCACGACGAAGGGGTGTCGTGCTCGTCGACGACCTCGTAGATGATCGAGGTGTTGGACTGCTCGCCGGCCAGCACGCGACTTCGCACGATCCGCGGCATCAGGGCGTGGCGTGTGCCGCTGCCCTTGACGCGGACGTCGGTGGGAAGGTCGCGCACGGTGCGGTCAGCGGACTGCACCTGCACAGGCACTTCGGCGCTTCCGGTGATGACGCAGCGCAGCAGCTCTGCGGCGCATACCGGGTCGTGGCAGCCGTCGTAGCCGTACCGGGTGCCGAGGGTGCCGTGCTCGGTGGTGCCGATCAGCGCGTGCGCCAACTCCGGGTCCGGCTCGGCGCGCCAGGTGACCGGGATCTGGTAGACGACCGGCTCGCCGGCGCCACCGCTGTCGGCCACGAGCAGGACCTCGATGCCCACCTGCCCGGCGGGGTCATCGAATCGGTAGAAACCGACCCGTTCCAGGACCGGCGCATGTGCCTTGCCGGTGTACCAGCGTTGATCGCTGATCCACCGGCCGATCAGATCGAGTTTGGAGGGCTGAAGTGTCGTTTCGTACACGATGGCCATCCGTCGATTATCACTGGATCGCGACCGTCCGTCACCTTGCCGCCACGATGCGGCGATCGGCACGCCAACGCGGAACAGTTGATGAGGTCTCCTCAGTCGTCGGCGCCCTGGATGCGTAGCCAGAAGAAGTCGCGCGAGCCCAGCGTCAGCGTGGCGTTCCCCGACTCGTCCAGGGGTGGGAACCAGCTGCCGCCGAACAGATCGCGCAGGCGTGCTCCGGCGAAGCGTTCGCCGGCCTGGACGGTGACGGCCTGCGGACGGCTGGACAGGTTGCTGACACACACCACGTTGGGTACCTCGACCTCGTTGACCTCCACGTCGCGGGCGCTGACGCAACGGGTGAACGCCAGAATCGCGTCGTTGTCCGTTTCGCAGACAGTGAAGTCGCCGAGGCCGAAGACGGGGTAACTCGAGCGGATCGCGAGCATCTCGCGGACCCAGTGCAGCAATGAGGAGGAGCTGCCCATGGCGGACTCCACGTTCACGTTGTTGTAGTGGTAGACGAGGCTGGAGATCACCGGCAGGTAGAGCTTGCCGGGGTCGGAAGTGCCGAAACCGGCATTTCGGTCCGGTGACCACTGCATGGGGGTGCGCACGGCATCGCGGTCCTCCAGCCAGATGTTGTCGCCCATCCCGATCTCGTCCCCGTAGTACATGCAGGGTGAGCCGGGCAGCGAGAGCAGCAGCGCGTGGATCAGTTCGATCTCGGCGCGACTGTTGTCCAGCAGGGTCGCCAGCCGTCGCCGGATGCCGACATTGGCGCGCATCCGGGTGTCGGGGGCGTACCAGCCGTACATCGCCGAGCGTTCCTCCGGAGTCACCATCTCCAGCGTCAACTCATCGTGGTTACGCAGGAAGGTGCCCCACTGGGTGCCCTCGGGGATGGCCGGGGTGTCGGCCAGTACCTCGATGATCGAGGTCGCCTTCTCCTCGCGCAGCGCGTAGTACAGGCGCGGCATCACCGGGAAGTGGAAGCACATGTGGCACTCGGGGCGCTCGGCTGTCCCGAAGTAGTCCACGACCTCGTGCGGCATCTGGTTGGCCTCGGCCAACAGCACGCGCCCGGGGAACTCGGTGTCGACCATCTCGCGCAGATCGACCAGGAAGTCGTGGGTCTTGGGATGGTTCTCGCCGTTGTGGCCTTCCTCGATGAACAGGTAGGGCACGGCATCCAGGCGGAACCCGTCGATACCCAGGTCCATCCAGAAGCGGACGATGTCGAACATCTCCTCCTGGACGGCCTTGTTCTCGTAGTTGAGGTTGGGCTGGTGGGAGAAGAACCGGTGCCAGAAGAACTCACGGCGGATGGGGTCGAAGGTCCAGTTGGAGACCTCGGTGTCCACGAAGATGATGCGCGCGTCGGCGTACTTCTCGTCGGTGTCGGACCACGTGTAGTAGTCGCCGTACGGACCTTCGGGATCGCTGCGGGAGGCCTGGAACCACGGGTGCTGGTCGCTGGTGTGGCCCAGCACGAGGTCGGTGATGATGCGGATACCGCGGGCGTGCGCCTGCGAGACCAGCTCAGTGAACTCCGGCAGCGTGCCGAAGTCGGACAGCACGGACTTGTAGTCGGCGATGTCGTAACCGCCGTCACGCAGCGGGGAGGCGTAGAACGGTGGCAGCCACAGGCAGTCCACCCCGAGCCACTGCAGATAGTCCAGCCGGTTGATCAGACCGCCGAAGTCACCCGAGCCACTACCCGTGGAGTCGCCGAACGCGCGGACCAGCACCTCGTAGAAGACCGCCTTGCGGTACCACTGCGGATCGTGGCGAAGGCCGGGCTGGTTGAGGTTGAACTGCTGAGCCATCGGTTCAGGCGCTCCTTACATGGATGATGTGCACGGGCTCGGTCTCGGGGCCGACGCGCACGTAATTGTGCTCTCCCCAGCGCCAGGTGACGTCGGTGATGCAGTCGTAGGCCGAGAACCACGCACCGGCGGGCAGCCCGAGCGCTTCCAGGTCCAGGTGCACGATCGATTCGCGGGTGGCATGCGGGTCGCAGTTGGCCACCACGATCACCACGTCGTCGCCGCGCCGTTTGGAGAAGACCAGCAGCTGCGGGTCGTCGACCTCGTGGAAGGTGATATTGCGTAGCCAGTCGAATGCGTGGTGTTCGCGGCGGATCTGGTTCAGCCGGGTCAGATAGGGCGCCAGTGACTGTCCGGCCTTGGGCCCACCCGGTTCGTAGTCCTCCCAGCGCCTGTCCTTGTATTCGTACTTCTCGTTGTCGACCTGCTCCTCGACGCCCGGGCGCGCGACGCTCTCCACAAGCTCGTACCCGGCGTAGATCCCGTAGGTCGGTGACAGTGTCGCGGCGAGCGCAGCGCGCAGCTTCCACGCGGTCGGCCCACCGAATTGCAGATACGGCGTGAGGATGTCGTGTGTGGTGGGCCAGAACGCAGGGCGCATGTAGGAGGCGGATTCTCCTGCGAGCTCCTCGACATACTCGCGCAGCTCGATCGGGTCGTTGCGCCATGCGTAGTAGGTGTAGCTCTGCTGAAAGCCGACCTTGCCGAGGGTGTGCATCATCGCGGGGCGGGTGAATGCCTCGGCCAGCCAGATCACCTCGGGGTGCTCCGCCGCGACATCGGCGATCAGCCACTGCCAGAACTCCACCGGTTTGGTGTGCGGGTTGTCGACCCGGAAGATCTTCACGCCGTGGTCGATCCAGACCTGTACGACCGCCCGCACTGCGGCATAGCTGCCCGCCGGGTCGTTGTCGAAGTTCATCGGGTAGATGTCCTGGTACTTCTTGGGCGGGTTCTCCGCGTAGGCGATCGTGCCGTCGGCGCGGGTGGTGAAGAATTCCGGGTGCTGCGTGACCCAGGGGTGGTCCGGTGAGCACTGCAGCGCCAGGTCCAGGGCCACCTCCAGCCCTTCGCGGGCGGCCGCTGTGACGAAGCCGTCGAAGTCGTCCCAGTCGCCGAGGTCGGGATGCAGTGCGTCGTGCCCGCCCTCGGGGCCGCCGATGGCGTAGGGCGATCCGGGGTCCTTGGGCCCAGCGTCCAGGGAGTTGTTCGGGCCCTTGCGGTTCGTCGTGCCGATCGGGTGCACGGGGGTGAGGTAGACCACATCGAAGCCCATCGCGGCGATCGCAGGCAGTCGCCTGGATGCCGTGGCGAACGTGCCGCTGACCCAGTCGCCGGATTCGTCCTGGTAGCAACCCTCCGAGCGCGGGAAGATCTCATACCAGGCTCCGGTCAGCGCGCGCTCGCGCTCGACCAGCCATGGGTGGGCCGCGCTAAGGCTGACGCTCTCGCGCAGCGGATGGGATGCCAGCACCCGGCGTACCTCCGTGCTCGTCCCCGACGCGAGACGGGCGGCGACGTCGCCGGCCTCGTCGCGGAGCTGCTCGACTGCGGCACGCAGGGTCGCGGTGTCGTGCGCGTCATAGCTGTCGGTGTCCAGTGCGCGCTGCAGCACGAGCGCGCCCTCGGCGAGCATCAGTTCGGCGTCGACGTCGGCGGCGATCTTGATGATCGCGTCGTGACTCCAGGTGCCGTAGGGGTCCGACCAGCCTTCGACGCGGTAGTTCCACTGCCCCTCGCGGTCTGCGCTGACGGTGGCGGTCCAGGCGTCGAGTCCGGCGTTCACGCACGTCATCGGGACATGCGTCTCGCGCCCTTGCGGGTCGGTCAGCACGACGGTGGCGTTGACGGCGTCGTGCCCCTCGCGGAAGACCGTCGCTGAGACGGTGAACTCTTCGCGGACAACGGATGTCGTCGACCTGGCACCGCCGTCGACGGAGGGTGAGACGTCCTGGACGGGTATCCGTCCGATGGGTCTACCGGCGCCGGCGGCGAGGGGAGCCTCGGTCTTGCGAGGGTTCCCGCTCACGCGCGTGGGAGCGTGAGGTGCAGAAGGTAGACGACGGCTGATGGCAGGCGAATCAGTCACGGTGCGACGCTACAAGGTTTACCTGGTGGACGTTGCCTGTCCAGGTGGCGGATCGCCCTTAAAATGGCACCCGTGAAAGCCATCCGACGTTTCCACGTCCGTACCGTTCTTCCCGAGCCACTCGCTCCCCTGGGCGACCTGGCCAGTAACTTGCGGTGGTCATGGCACAGCCGGACCCGTGACCTTTTCCGGGATATCGACCCGCAGCGCTGGGAAAGCGTGCGGCACGATCCGGTCGCATTGCTCGCGTCCTTCACTTCTGATGAGCTGCAGTCCCTGGCGGCCGACACCGCTCTGGTCGAACGGGTCGAGTCTGCTCAGCGGAATCTGGATCGGTACCTCACCGCTCGTTCCTGGTACGACGATTTCGCCGCCGATAACGAGGCGCCGAAATCGATCGCGTACTTCAGTGCCGAGTACGGCATCACACATGTACTGCCGCAGTACTCCGGCGGTCTCGGCATTCTCGCCGGTGACCACCTCAAATCCGCCTCCGATCTGGGTGTGCCGATCGTCGGGATCGGCTTGTTCTACAACACCGGGTATTTCGCCCAGTCGTTGTCCGCGGACGGCTGGCAGCAGGAGTCCTACCCGACGCACGACCCGGACGACCTGCCGCTCTCGCTCGTTCGCGAACACGACGGAACCCCGGTACGCGTCACCCTGGACCTGCCCGAAGGTCGCACCCTGCATGCGCGCATCTGGCGTGCGCAGGTCGGCCGGGTGCCTTTGTTGCTGCTCGATTCCGACGTCGACGGCAACGATGACGCCGGGCGCGAGCTGACCCGCCGGTTGTACGGCGGTGGCGGCGAGCAGCGTCTGCAGCAGGAGATGCTGCTCGGTATCGGCGGCATCCGTGCGACGCGGATCTGGTCGAGGCTGACCGGCACGCCGTTGCCCGAGGTCTACCACTGCAACGAGGGCCACGCTGGGTTCCTCGGCCTGGAGCGGATCAGCGAGCTGGTCACCGGCCAGGGTCTGGATTTCGACACCGCGATGGAGACCGTCCGCGCGGGCACCGTCTTCACCACCCACACACCCGTGCCGGCCGGTATCGACCG
>JALYUK010000065.1 GCA_030853805.1 Actinomycetota bacterium
ATGTCCGCCACCCACAGGGTGTCCGGGGCCGCCGGGGTGAAGACCCGACCCACCAGATCCCGGGCCCGCTCAGCAGCGGGGTCAGCGGTGGTGGTGCGCTTGACCTTGCCGCGGACCGCGCCCTGCAGGCCGTCGGCGGCCATCAGGCGTTCCACGGTGCAGCGGGCCACGGCGATCCTTTCCCGGTTCAGCTGTAGCCACACCTTCCGGGCGCCGTACACGCTGTAGTTCTCGGCGTGCACCCGACGAATGTGGCCCAGCAGCACCTGGTCGCGCTGCTCACGCCGGGTCGGGGACTTGACTACGTGCTCGTAGTACGTCGATGGGGCGATCTTGCAGCCGTGCTCGGACAGCACGGCACAGATCGGCTCGACACCCCAACGCAGGCCACCGGGCTCACGGCAGTCGGCGTGGTCGCGGATGAACTCCACGATCAGCGGGAGGGCCGGTCGAGCTCGGCTCCGAAGAAAGCCGCCGCGGCCTTCAAGATCGCGTTGGCACGCTTGAGCTCGGTCACCTCGCGCCGCAACCGCTTGACCTCAGCCGACTCCTCCGACGTTATCCCCGGCCGCACGCCCGCCTCGACCTGCTCCAGGCGGACCCACTTGCGGACAGTTTCCGGCGTACCCACCCCGAGCAGTTCACTGACCCGGGTCATCGCCGCCCACTCCGACTCATGCTCGGCCCGGATCTCGGCGACCATCCGGACCGCCCGCTCCCTCAACTCGGGCGGGTACCTCCTAAACGTGTTTCCTGACATGACTCCAACCTTCCCAAGGATTGAAGTCTCCGGACATGCCGGGGCGATTCAGCTGGTTGGTTAGGGTTTGGCCCGGATGGCGCGCAGCGTCGGCCACCACGGGGGAGGGATCTGATGACCGATTACCCGAACTACCGGGACGGACACGGTCCCGTGCCCAGCGGACAGATGCCGTACCCACCACAGCGCACCCCTGACTGGCCACCCACCCGGCCTGCCCCGCCGCGTGAGGTACAGACCGCGTTCACCCTGTGGATCGCGAGCATCATCGTCGGCCTACTCGCCGGCACCCTGAGCTTCGCGCTGACCAACCCGCTCGCCGCCAGCCGCCAACGCATGCACGACAACCCCACCTCCGGGATGTCGCAAGCCCAGCTCGACACCATCCTGAACGTCAGCCTCATCATCGGCGCGGTTTTCGGTGTTCTGTTCCTGGCCCTGGAAGTGTTCTTCGTGGTCAAGATGCGAGCCGGCCGCAACTGGGCGCGCATCGTGCTCACCGTCCTCGCCGGCCTCGACGTCCTCGTGACCTTGCTGGGCATCCTCATCCAGCGCAGCGTCGGCCTCACCCAAGCACTCGGTGTACTGCCGCTGGTGCTGATCGTGGCGGCCACCATGTTCATGTACCGCGGCACCGCCAATCCTTACTTCGAAGGGCGCCTGAACTAAGAATGCGCACGCCACCTACAGCGGTGCGTGTCGGGTTTGCGGCCGGGATAGCGAGCGTGCTCGCTGCCGCAACCGCGTACTCCACCAGCCGCACTCAGGGCATGGAACACACCATGGTGCAGCTCACCTCGGTGCAAATCGGCGACCCCCTCCCGCGCAGCGCCGCCAGCTACGCCGCCTACACCCCCCACGAGTCGGCGCTGTCCACGATCGTGCCGGACGCGAACACCGGCGTCGCGTTCACGGTGACAGTGGTCGGGCTCGGTGTGCTGCTGGCGGGGATGCTCACCGGTCACCGCTGGGCGCGCACCACCATCACCGCAGCCACCGGTCTGGGAATGCTCGTCGTGGTGGCGGGGCTGCTCTTCGGCATCACAGTGGTGCCATTGGCGTGGTCGGCTGTCGCGGTCCTGCTCTCCGCGGCGATGCTCGTCCTGGTCTATACCCCCGCCGCGGACCGCTACTTCACCGGGCCGTCGACATGACGTCGACAGGCACATCCCGTGGAACAAGGGATGCCGCGCTCCTGCTCCTCAACCTCTCGGTTCTTCTGCTGACCTTAGTCTTCTGGCCGTTGCATTACCGGGATGTCGAACCAACCGTGAATCAACATCTCCCTAATAGCCGCAATTACGATTGCGGAACGTTGCTGAACCCGAATCCGAGACCTGATGAACTCCGCGATGCGGACGCATTCAATGCCCGATTGTACCCTCAGTTGGTTGCGGGGAAGCCTAGCCTTGTCTCGTTGTGCCGGGATGCACTGGATCGGCAGGAGGATTACGTTCTATTGACATGCCTGCTTATGATTTTCGTGGTATTGCTCATAATTGTTGTTCTTGCGCGAGTATGGATTCGGCGACGCCGACCAACTGAAAGCAACTGGTCTCGTTGGCTCTTTATTCCGAATCGAGTTGTCATTCCGATTGTCTGTACCCTAATTCTCCTGAGCGTATTGGGATTGGTGAATATGTCTCTCTGAAATGGGCGCACACACGGGTAGGCGTGCGACTTATCGCGAACCGCTGCCGCGAGGCTCGTCGGAACTGCTACGGAACGCCCTGCAGGTGGGGTCTGCTCATCGTCACGTCGTGGTCCGAACCTTGTTACGGCGTGCCGATGAACTCGACGCACCCATGCAACCCACGCCCAAAAGATCACCGCACCGAGGAGCGGGCTCCCCTCAAACCACAAGAGCGAGCGGATACTGTTCGATCCGCGGGTTCCAACGAAGACGAGGGCCACGAGGAAAAACACCGAAGACGCTGCATCTTTGGCGTGCGTGGGGCTGGGTCTGCGGCGATGCGCCGAAATGCGACACACGGCGAGAACAGCCGCGTGAGACACGGCTGCCCCGAGCAGGCCGGCGATGGCAGGGACAACGATATATAGCAGGGCTATCACGCTTCCCCCCCTGACACCAGCCCATAGTAGTCAACCGTGGCGGTGGCTTCGGCTTCCCGGACACTTTCAGTCGACCACTAGCGTGCCACGGCAGAATCGGTCTACAGGCTGCTGCCTGCGACGATCCCTCTACGACGTCGAGATCCGATGTCTTCGTTCGGCAGGGAGGCCGAACGAAGAAGACGCCACCATCTCACTTCCAAGCCGGTGGGACGACACCACTGAGACACACGCGAAAAGCATCCGACCAGGTCGGGTCGTCGCAGAAGACGGTCCGAAATTCGGCGCGCCACGTGAGCGGGTGAGCGCGAAGGACACCGGCACCGCACCGCACGCGTGATCTGATGCCAGAGATGGGGTGTCGCAACCGTGGTGGCGCCCGTCCTGGGAGAGGGGTGTTGTGATGAGGCGTGTTCTGATTCCGGTGGGATGTGTGGGGGTGCTGTTCCTAGCCGGGTGTGGTGGTGGGTCGGCGGCGCCCCCGCCGGTGACCAGTCCCGGGTCGGTGCCGCCTTCGGCGCCTGCACCAACGACGACTGCTGCTGCGGGTGCGAGCAGTACTGCGCCGAGCGCGACGGGCACGGTGACCGATCAGGTCGGGGGCAGTGCGTACGCCAGCTCGGCGTTGACGCCGGCGGACCTGCCCGCCGGGTACGCGGTGCAGCGGGTGACGGCTGCGCAGGATTTCGCGGGGTTGACCAGCGAGCTCGCTCAGGTCACGGTGACACCGTCGCCGAAGTGTTTGACCCTGGGTCCCTTGACCGCGGATACCGCGAAGACGGGGTTGCTGACGGTGTTCGTGAATGCCACGACCCGGGAGACGATCGCGGAGTTCGTTGCCCCCGCCGGGAACCCGTCGCTGGCGGCGATCGCCTCCGACGCCTCGGGATGCACCCAGTACACGGTGGCCGACCCCAGCAAAGGGGTGCACCAGAGCGGGGCAATCCAGGTCGTGCCCACCCCGGCGGTGGCGGCGGACAAGACGTTGGGGTTGAAAACCACCACCGTCACCACCACCGCCGGGGGACCACCGGTCACCACGGTGCAAACCGACTACCTGGCCGAGACCAAGGGAACACTGGTCACCATCAACACCAAAGGCGGACCGACCGGTAACCCGATCGACCCCACCGTGGTGGCGGCCGCGTTCACCAAAGCCGTCACCAACACCA
>JALYUK010000088.1 GCA_030853805.1 Actinomycetota bacterium
GTTGGCGATGTTGCATTCGGAAGTGAACGGGCCCGTCCGCCCATTCAGACTCCTGCGCACGAATCAGAGGGTGCAGGAAGCTGCTGACCTGATCCCGATTGAGAGTCAGCGGATTTCGCCACGCGGCCGCGACGACCTCTGGTTCCTCGGGGCGGACCCTAGGCTGGGATGCCTCGTCGATAGGGACTGCTGCAAAGAAGCAGATGATTTTGCGCGTCCGTCGCTCGGGCCACTCGTGCACGCAGGTAGCCATCAACCGGTCGACGCGAACGACGACACCAGCCTCCTCGAGAGTTTCGCGTGCAGCTGTCTGTTCCAGACTTTCACCGGACTCGACATGGCCGCCGGGTAACTCCCAACGGACGGCGCCACCTCGCTGGTGTTGCAACATCAGCCAATCGCTGTCGCGTCGTGTCATCGTGAACGCCGTGACGCGGGTTTGCCAGTCGGTCATCAACGAATCGTAAGTTCTCTGCAGACCGCGCGATGATCCGCAATTGGGACCAGGTTCCGCTGGGATTACCGCTGGGTCAAACCGCAGGGACGACGGTAATGCTGTCACAAGCTCGACGGGCACCGCTCGAACAACCGGACGACTGCGCGGCAGCAGCGTGTCCGCCTATAATACGATCCAACTTTAGCTGGGTGGCGTGTTGGTTGCTGGCGCAACAGGTTGCAAAAATGTTCGGCGCATGAATTTTTGGGGGAATACCATCGACCGTATGCCTGCTAGTCCCCAAACATCCATAGAAACTTCGCTAAAGAGACCCAGTTCGAGAAAGGCCCTTGATGTGGTGGTACTGGGTCGTGCCGATCATGGTCTCGCTGATGTGGTTCTTCCACTTGGCTGATGCGTGGTTACAACCGCAACGAGTAGGTCTTGCCGGCTGGCTTGTCTTAGTAGGGCCACCTGCGACGATCTTGATTATTGCCGTGTCATCTACAATTTTAACTGACACGCCAGATAGCCCTGGAACTCAAGGGAGTGATTCGACGCACGGACTATTTTCCTGGCCTATTCTCGTAATTGGTGAATTGTTGCTAGCGTGGGTCGCGTGTCTCTTTTTGGAATCGATCCTCATCGTCATCCGGGCATTCCGCAGAAGAAATGGCGCCCCGCCTGTATCTGATGTGACCAGCCCGAGCAACTGAGAGCGCGAGATCCACTCATTTCTGCAGGCATCACCATTGATGACGTCCTGGTTTGCCCTCTGACCATGTCAAGAGACCAGAACTACGCACAGTGACCCACCGCGCCGGTCTGTGTTGCTCGCTGACTGCTGTTCACTTCGCCGTGAGGCAGACGCTCCGAACAACCACACCGCACCAAGCGAAAGAAACACCCACATGTTGGCAGTTCTTCAAGTTCTATTGGCTATCGGGACCGTCTTCATCCTGCTCGGCGCCCTCCTACCCGGCCTGTTGTGGCTACTGATCGTCGGCGTGGTGCTGGTCCTCGCGACCGGCTCCATCAGATTCGTCAAACGGGAGGCACCAGGTCGACGGCGTTAGATTCGAGCCGCCGCAGCTAGCCAGAAGTCAGGTCCTAAAGTGAACCTGAAATTCCAGTGCCTCGGCTTCTGAAGTGAGACCGGGGTGCCGTCAGCCGTTGCTGAGGTAAATGTAGATCGTGGTGCCGCTTACGACGTTCCCCTTCCGAGCTAGGGCTCGGGGCGACGTCCAAGGCCCGTTTTCCGTACTTATTTGCGGCGGAGATCGCGAAGGTGAAGGAGAGACCTGAGCTTCAACGCACGCCGATCAGCGGAGTTCTCCAAGCCGTCGACGATGACGGCAGCACCCGATCGTCGGTCCGAAGAACAGAACGACGGATCGCCATCTCCAACTGCCGATCTCGGTAGTCAGGCGGCGTATTGCGCCGCAGCCACACGTCATCATCCGATGCTCGATCAGCCTCTTTCCGAACTTCTGCGAAACCGACGCCCAGCTGCATGGCGACAAGCGGCCCAGCAAAGAGCCGCGCGACTCCGGACCCATCACCACAGTCGATGTCTCTTCCTCAAACAACGTCGCGAGGGCACTGCCGATTTCACTAAGAATGGTGGGTTCGCGCCACCACCCGCTGTCATCCGCGTAGTAGATCCGGTGCTCGGGCCAAACAGGTGGATCGGAGTGCCAGTGAAACGCTGAGATCAGCTGAGTTCGTACATCCCGCATTTGCGACAGTCTGACAGTCCCTACGGAATGGCCGGTCAGCGATTGGCAATACCGCTACGAGGGAGCGAGGAGCTTCTGAATCTGGTGGAGGAGGTCGAGCGGGTACGGATGTCGAGCCCACATCTTGGCGTAACCATCACGATCGTGCTCGTCCAAGACGGCCTTGGGTCCGTCCACAATGGCGCGAGCAACGGCAAGGATCAGGGCGTAGAGAGTGCTTTGACGGTGCTGGTCCAAACGTAGACGGGAATCGCGGAGTCGCGTGGTATCGGTCCTGCTAGTCCAGTACCGCCGCCACGACGCTATGACTCCACCCACACGCCTTCTTTCATAAAGCCCAGTCAGCCCTGCCTGGTGCCTCCACGCCCATGTGCAGGTGTAAAGAAATTCATGTGTGGGTGACCGGCCCCGCCGGCCCGAGAACTACCGACGCTCGGGGCGACGCTGGGGTCGGTCGTATCGGGTATCAGAACCTGGCTGGTCGACTTGGTCCCGTACCCAGTCAAGGGCACCGCCACGCAGGTTGGGCCGCGACCTGCGAAGGCTTTCTGGGGTGTTACCAGCAGGCAGGGCAGTGGGTCGGATGGCGTCATTGTTGTATGTCGAATCGGAAAAGGGGGTCTCGGAGTTGGCCCTTTCCTTCCTGCGCGGTTGTCCTGACTGTGTTGTTCCATTTCCGCTGGTGTCCAACAG
>JALYUK010000108.1 GCA_030853805.1 Actinomycetota bacterium
AATCTCGCTTGTGCACAACTCTGGTGTCGCGAGGATCAGGTGGACGACGCCCCCATGCCCCAGCAGAACGACTGGCGCCACGGTAATCTCCGCGCGGGCCGCGGCAGCAGAGCCTCACAACGCTCAAGAACCCTCAACGAACCATCGAGAGGACGATCCGTCCCGGTCAGCGATCGATGACCGGACAGGGGGTGTCGAGCACTGGCGCGGTCGGCATTTGCCCCCCGGTTTAGCAGGGGGTTCAGACCCTTGGGTAGCTGCCACTGCTGGTCTTGGCGATGGTTCGGTGCTGTGGGTGGTGCCGGCCGTGGATGGTGGTGGCGAGGCCGTAGGCGCCGAGCTGAGCATGACTATCGTGATGACTTTGGAGTTACGTGAGGCCCTCGAGCCGCTCACCGATGGTCGGTGGATCTCGTCCAGCAGGCTGACCTTGGCCCTGGATCCCGGGCCGCGCAGGCGGCGAGTGGGTCGATACGTCGTCAACCAGTGCGGGGACTTCTGCGTGCCGTCGACGACCTGACTGACCTACGGGGTCTGCTGGGTTCTTGGCCGCTGCGGTGGTCAGCAGCGGGGGTGGCTCGTGCGGGTTGCCAGGTGGGTGATGGCGGTGATGAGCAGGATGGTTTCGGCCACGATGGCCACCAGGCCCAGCGGTTCGGCCCAGTTGCCGATGTCGTCGGTGATCTGTGGCAGGCCAACGGTGCGGGAGGCCAGGTATCCCAGCAGTGACAGCGTGCTGACGACCAGGGCGGCGACCCAGGTGGTGAGGGTGTCACGGGTCAGGAGCAGTTGCATCAGCACCAGTCCGGCGATGGTGATCAGGATGAAACCGATCCCGATGTAGGGCGCTTCGGTGAGGTGCTTTTGGATGACGGGGATGTGAGAGACCGCCATCCCTGCGGCTGCGACCGCTGCCACCAGGCGCCATGGCGAGCGCTCGGCGCGATCATCCAGCAGTCCGGTGAGGCGGTCGGTCGCGGTGCGGGGCGCTGGTGCGGGGTGTGAAACGTCCGTAGCGGTGCTCATCGCGGGTACTCCTTCAACACCGAACACGATGCCCGGCTGCAGGGGGTATTCGTCGACATCAGCGATTCAGATTGATCAGCAATGCAAACGCGGACCGCATGGCGTCGGTGGTGAACAACAACAGCAGCAGCAGCAGCAGCAGCAGCAGCAGCAGACAACGATCCCGTTGCGGCGACGACCGGACAGAGTTGGGTCGAGGCACTACCGCTCCAGTGCAGACGACTTCTAAAACTGACCTACCTCGTGTGGATCGCTGGCGTACCCAGATCCAGATCCGCGTAGACCGGTCGGTGATCGGTGGCCCGCCGGAGATCTGCCGTATCCAGCTCGAGGTCAGGCACTACGCAACCCCAGTACGGCGTTGCCAGCAACCCGTCGATCGTCTTGCCCGGTGTGCCGGACGGGCTGGTCAGCACATCGCCCGTCACCTGGCACAACCGAGATTGCAGAGTGATCCAAGCCCCCTGCCCGTACGTCTCGTTCAGGTCTCCCCCGACGACGGCAGGGCCTGAGTCACCGATCGCCCGCAATATCTGCGCGCTGTGTGCTTGCCGCTGGGAACTGCGCAAACTCAAATGGACGCTGACCGCGGTGAAGGGGACGTACCCGGGCAGCCGCAGCCGGGCGAGGGCGAACCCGCGAGGTTCCTCACGTCGCGCGACAGGCAGATTCTGATGGGAGCACGCCAGCACGTCCAGGCGCAGGCTGGTCAACAACGTCGTACTCATTCGACCCCGCCGACCATCGGACCAGGTCATGCCGACGTCCTGCGCAAAGGCCGCAACACGATGCCCTGAGCCGGGATGCCGCGGGGCCTCCTGCAGCAGCAGGACATCGGCAGCAATGCCACGTACTACGCGAACCAGCGCGTCTCGGTCGTCCCTGAGCGCCCGAACGTTGTACGCAGCCACCCGCACCACACCTGCCGGACGCGGGGACTGTTCATCCACTGCCATCTCCGACCGGCGGACGGGCGGTGCGCCCGTCTCCCCCGCGAGCGAGATCGGCGGCACCGATAAATCCCGCATTGTTGCCGAGCGCGGCCTGGACGATCCGCGCTGCGGGACGATATCCGCGGCCCGTCAAAGACCGCGCAAAGGCCGCCCGGGCCGGCCCGAGAAGCAGCTCTCCAGCCGCACTCACCCCGCCGCCGATGACGAACAGCCCTGGGTCGAAGGCATTGGCCAGGTTCGCCAGTCCCACCCCCAGCCAGGTACCTATATCCGCCAGCAGTTCCACCGCTGTCTGGTCAGCGCTGCGCGCCGCCTGCGTGATCATGCGTCCCGTCAGTGCCGTCGGGTCAGCTCCCACCATGTTCGCGAGGTCAGCAGCAATAGGGGCCCCCGCCGCGATCATCGACCGCGCCTCGCGAACCAGCGCATTGCCACTCGCATACTGCTCCCAGCACCCCCGGTTACCGCACTCGCATCGATGCCCGCCGGGAACCATCTGCATATGCCCGAATTCGCCGGCGATGCCGAACTGACCCCGCTGGATGGCTCCGTCGGAGATGATCGCTCCGCCGATACCGGTACCCAGGTTGACCATGACCACGTGAGAAGCGCCGATCGCGGCGCCGAAACGCCACTCCGCCCAGCATGACGCGTTGGCATCGTTGTCGATAAATACCGGCATCGGCAGACGCTGGGCCAGAGCGTCTTTCAACGGCTCATGGCGCCAGGACAGGTGGGGTGCGAAGGCAATGGTCGACCGGTCCGCCGTGACGAAGCCCGCCGCGCCGACCCCCAGAGCGCAGGGCACACCGGGGGCAGCCACTGCGAGCAGTTCTTCGACCACATCGACGATGACGTCTTCGACCACCCGGGCCGACGTCGACCGGTGCGGGGTGTCCCGATGCGCTGTTGCCAACAACGACCCGTCGTGTGTCACGAGACCGGCCAATACCTTGGTACCGCCGATGTCGACCCCGATAGCCAGGCTGCGCGGGTCCGTTCCGCGTGGTTGATCCGCACCCACTCCATCCCGCGGCAGGGAACACGGCGTGCCCGTCACTGGTCGACGGCGTTCAGGGCAAGCACTGCGGCCCCGATGACACCTGCATCGTTACCGAGCTCAGCCTGGACGAACTGCGCAATCGGTCGGTAGCCGCGTCCCGTCAGCGACCGGCCGAACGCCGCCCGCATCGGCTCGATCAACAACTCCCCCGCATCTGCGACACCACCGCCGATGACGAAACCCTCGGGATCCAGCAACGCCGCCATCGAGGCTGCCGCCTCACCGACACAGTTGCCGATCTGCGCCAGCAGGTCGATGGAGGCCGCATCGCCCTCTACCGCGGCGCCTGTCACCATCGCGCCGGTGAGGCGATTCGCATCTCCGTGGCACAGTTGCGACAACCGGGCGCTGAACTGGGCGCCGCTGCGTACCAACTCCCGGGCGTCGCGGGTGAGCGCGGTTCCGCTGCCGTACGCCTCCAGGCACCCGCGGTTGCCGCAACCGCAGAGCCGCCCACCAGGAACGACCACCATGTGCCCGATCTCACCGCCGATACCGAATGCTCCGCGCAGGAGACGACCGTCGTTGACGACACCACCACCGACTCCGGTGCCGACGGTAATCATCACCATGTCCTGCAGAGACCGCCCGGCCCCGTGAACGAATTCGCCGTAGGCCGCCGCGTTGGCATCGTTCTCGATCACCACCGGCAATGCTGTGTGCCTGCAGATCCGCTCCTTGAGCGGCTCATCCCGCCAGGCCAGATTCGGGGAGAAGAGAACGGTTGTGCCCGCTTTGTCGATGTACCCGGCGCATGCCACGCCGACGGCGCAGACGTCGGGAG
>JALYUK010000114.1 GCA_030853805.1 Actinomycetota bacterium
GCGCTTACTGAGGTTCTCGACCTCGATCATGCATGCCTCCAACGTTATGACCAGTCAATCCGACACCCACAACGCTAAGGCGAACACTGTGACCACGGCATCAGCCCACCGGCCAATACTTCAAGCCCCCAGTAGGCCTACAGGCATACCTCGCTCCGGCAGAGCCAACACGCGCGCCTAGATGAGTGATTCCAAGGGGTGTGACTGGTGTGGCGCGTGTGATTTGCGGGCGAGGGCGCCCAGACTCGGCGTTGGAACCCAACGCGAACCTGGAGGCCCTCGTGGACGCCGATCTGGACACCCTCGCCACCGCACTCTATGTGACCTGTGATGACTTGTTGAAGAACCATCCCGAGCGAGTCCCCGCTCGCCCCAGCATCGGTTTTCAACCACAGATCACCGATGCCGAACTGGTCACGTTGGCGGCAATGCAAGCCCTGCTGGGCTACACCAGCGAACGCCGCTGGCTGCGTCACGCCCGAGCCCACCTGCAGGGATTGTTTCCAACGCTGCCCCAGCAGCCGGGGTACAACAAACGGCTACGCGCCCTGGCCACCGTGATGTCCTGGCTGATCACCACCCTGGGGACCGGGACCAGCGTGGGCAGCGACGACGTATGGATCATCGACTCCACCCCGGTGGAATGCGCCCGCTCCCGCGAAACAGTCAAACGCTCAGACCTCGCCGGGTGGGTCGAATACGGTTACTGCGCATCACATTCCCGCTTCTTCTGGGGCCTGCGACTACACCTGGTCGCCACCCTGCACGGGCTACCAGTGGGGTGGGCCCTGACCGGGGCAAAAGCAGACGAACGAGCCGCCCTGGCCGACATCGTTGCCACCACCCCCGCGCTGGCCCAGTTGGGCCACACCGCCCTGACGTGGATCGCCGACAAAAACTACTTCGGCGCCGCCTTCGAAGCAGACATCGCCGCCAGCGGCATCACCTTGCTACGCCCCACCCGCAGAGGCGAGAACCCCCGCCCCGGAGAACAATTCTTCAAACCCCTGCGCCAGATCATCGAGTCCATCAACGATACCCTCAAAGGCCAACTCGACCTCGAAGCCCACGCAGGGCGCACCATCGCCGGCGTATGCACCCGGATCGCTCAACGCATCCTGGCCATGACCGCCGCGATCTGGCACAACGACCACATCGGCGCCAGCATCCACCGCTCCCTCATCGCCTACGACCACTAACCCCTTGGAATCACTCATCTAGCGTTCTTCCATGAGCGAAGCCGTCGAAGTACGTCCTTTGCCCGGGCGCAACGCTGAGCGCGAGGAGCTCGCTGTGCTGGGCCTTGTTGGGCTATCGGGCTTGGCGCTGACGTGTCAGGTTGCGATGACGGACTACGGCACGAGCGACGTTGGCACTGCCGGCTTTTCGCCGGCGGCCTGTTGCTCTGGCTGGCATACAGCAAACGCAGTCGTTGGGCGAGAAAGGTCATCGTTGTGACCTCTCTTCTGGGAGCGGTCATGTATGGACTGGAAGCACTGGGAAGCGTGCACGCTGCGCTTCTGGGTGCCGCGTTTCTGGCTCAAGCAGTTCCGTTAATGTCCTCGCGAGTTCGGTCACATGTGGGAGCCCGGACCTGATGTAGCTCAGTCGGCTTGAAGCGATGCGTCGTCTCCGGTCAACGGATCCCGTTACGGCGATGGCCTGACCGTGCGCGACACACGCTCAGCCTTGATCCACCGACGATGATTTGTGTGTAGCTATATGGCGATTCTCGCTGGGTAACGTCCTGTTGGGCGTGAGGCATCGGCCGGTCTGCCCGGTTTTTCCACTGGGGGTTCGTGGTAGCGCCCGGTCGGGCTGGGTGGTCAGGTGGTGGTGGCGGTTGCCCAAAGGTCTTCCCACGCGGGTGCCCAGGGCCAGTTGGTGGGTAAGTGCAGGACCAGGCGGCGGGCGGTGGACGCGATCCGGGCCGGGACGCTGATCAGGTGGGTGCGCAACGTGGCCCACCGGGCTTTGGCGTGCCAGGCTGATGCGGCGACGCCAGCGGCGCGCAGGACGTTGAACGCGATACACGCCAGGGCCAACCAGGCGCCGTTCGCGGTGAACTTCCCCGATGGGGCGTGCGCCAACGGCCCGTCTTTCAACTCGGCGATGACTTGTTCGATGATCGCGTGATCACGGTGGGTTTCATCCGCGGCGACCGTGGACAGGGTGCTGTTGGTGATGAACCCGTGATGACGCCACATCGTGAATAGTTCCCCTTGCCCGGTGGCGGGGGCCAGGTTCAGGCGCGGGACGCGGCGCACCACCAACCGGCACGGGACCTGCCGGCCCTGGGGGTGGGACGTGAACGCGGTGAAGTCAATCCCAGCGACCTGCGCTTGAGAGATCCACCGGTGCTGCTCGTGGTCCCAGACCGCGTCGGTGTACGTGATCGTGACCCACGCATCATCAGGGATCGCTGCGATTGCCCGACGGACGGTGGGTCCCATCCGGGCCGTAACCGAGAACCACGCCTTCGCGGTGATCGCGGCAGCGATGACGTCTTGGCGGTAGTACCCCGAGTCCGCGCGGACCATCACCTGAGCGGACACCCCGGCGGCCCGGGACGCCTTCAGAGCGTCGGCGATCAGGCGGGGCGCGCCGTGCCCAGAGACCGTGTTGCCTTTACGTAGCCGGGCTGCAGCGATCACCGGTGCGCACGTCGGGGAAGATAACGCGGCGAGTTGAGCGTTGAGGCCTTTCACGCCGGAGTACCCATACGCAGCGCCCTGTTTCTGATACCCGTGCACTGCTCGGATGGTGTCGTCGATGTCGATGAATGCCATCCCACCCGCGCCGGTGCCGGTCAGCAACCGTGGCACGCTCGCAGCGAGACCGGTCAAAGTGCGGGAGGCGACGGCGTCCAGTTGCCGCACGTGCCCGAACGTGAACTTGCGGAGGAACGTACCCAACGTGGAGGGTGCGCGCACGTCGGTGAAGACCTTGCCCATCCCGCCATGTCGCAGCACGCCCAGGCCATCGATGGAGTCGGCGCCGGCGAGCATTCCCGCGATGACACCGGCTGCTTTCAACCCGGCATTCGGTGATGGGACGCTCAGGTGCGTGCCCAGCAGGTCGTGCAGCCCGGCCCGCTGCGCCAGGCGCATCACCGGTACCAAACCGGCCGAACCGATCAGGTTTGGGTCATCAAAACGGGCAGAAATCTTGTGCGATGCTTGCACTTGTCGGATGCCTCTCCGGGCCGGGTTGGGTCGAACTGTCGCAAGTCCAATCCTCCCGCACCGCAGGGGCATCCGCACCTCACAACCCGCTACAACGCCACGCTCATCGGTGGATCAAGGCTCAGCGGACGCCTATCTGTTGCCGCATGTCGTTCCTCTATCGGAGCGGCAGTGAGGGCGTGGAAGTCGCCCTTGGCGGTTGTTGCTTGGCCGGACCGAGCGTTTGCCACCTGCCCAGCATGGGCTGGGGCGGGTTTCGCCTGGCTAGTCGTCGGCGTGTCGGGTGTATCCACACAGTCTAGCTAACTGTGTTAGCTTTCTGCCTAACAGCTGAAGCTAATCCGTGGAGGACGAAATGACTGAGTACTTGAGCATTGGCGAGAACACCATCGCCTATGACGTGACCGGCGAGGGGCCTCTGGTCCTTTTGGCGCATGGAATTGGCGATAGCCGGCATTCCTACCGGTTCATCGCCCCTTCCTTGGCGGCTGCTGGTTACCGGGTGGCCAGCGTTGATATCCGCGGTTGTGGGGATTCCAGTCTTGGTTGGGGCGCGTACAGCCGTACCGACATCGCTGGGGACCTGGTCGCTCTGGTTCGCCACCTGGGTGGCCCGGCGGTGATCTTCGGCCAGTCCATCAGCGGCGGTGCTGCCACGATCGCCGCGGCCACCGCGCCCGACGTGATCAGCGGTGTGGTGGAAATTGCACCGTTCACTCGCGTGCAGGCATTCGACCTGGGCGGGCTGGTGAGGGTCAAACGCTTCCGCGCCGGGTTTACCCGACTGGCGCAGGTCATTGTGCGGGGGAGCCTGCCCGGCTGGAAGAAGTACCTCGATGTGGCCTACCCGACCAAGCCCGCGGACTGGGACGCCGAACTACACCGCATCGAGACCACACTGAACAAGCCGGGGAGGATGAAAGCGCTACAGGCGATGTGCAAGTCCAAACCTGCTGACGCCGGTGCGCAACTAGCCAACGTCCGGTGCCCAGTCCTGGTCATCGAAGGAAGCCTGGACCCCGACTGGGCCGATCCGCGCGCCGAGGGCGAACGGGTCATCGCCGACCTGCCCGGGGGTCGTGGTCAGTTGGCCGTCCTGGAGGGCGCAGGTCACTATCCACATGCTCAAATGCCGGATGAGGTGCTGGCGGTGACCCTGCCATTCCTTGCCACGGTACTCACCAGTGCCTAGGGCCGGGCTGGTCTCAGCAACGGTCACCGAGGCCGGGGCTGTACTGGCTGACGAGGTCGGGTTCGCCCACTTGAGCATGGGTCTGCTCGCGCAACGCCTTATGGTCAAAACGCCCTCGTTGTATAAACATGTCGACAGTCTGGGCGACCTTTCCCACCGCATCGGCGTCCTCGCGATGACACAGTTAGGCGACGCAGTGCGCGAGGCGACCCAGGGTCGCGCCGGGCGCGATGCCCTGATCGCCGCAGCAGGGGCCATGCGCGCTTACGTGAAAGAACACCCTGGTCGGTACGCCGCCGCCAATGCCGCGAGATCACCCCGGCCACAGGACCCGCTCAACGCAGCCAGCGACCGATTACTGGCCTCCCTTACGGCCGTGTTGCACGGCTACCACCTAGAGCCCGGCCAGGAAATACACGCGCTACGAACCGTGCGCAGCGCATTGCACGGGTACGTCACCCTCGAAGCAGCCAGCGGGTTCCAATACGACACCGACATCGACGACAGCTTCACCTGGATGATCACCCTCATCGACCACGGCCTACGAACCCACACCACCCAATAGACGCGCCGAGCTAATAAAGAGCCAGGCGGGCCAAACCCCTTGACGCACCACTCCTTCAGGTCACTCCGTCACCGATCAGCGATCGGCGTACGGAACGGGCGGGATGGCCGTCTCGTAGACGACACCCATGTGGCACGGCTCGCGGAGATGTCAGCTCCGAGCCCCGGTTTGCCGCAGTCCATCGCCGCTACCCGTTCGTCTATTGGGACGACCTGAGAGTGGGAATTGACAACCTTGTGTCGCCTACTAC
>JALYUK010000123.1 GCA_030853805.1 Actinomycetota bacterium
GCCAGCAGGGCGCCCAGCAGCAAAAGGACGGTCATCCCGAGAAGTGCCCAGATCCGTGGTCGGATGCGGGCCCACGTACTGCCCATGCTGATGCGACGACCCAGGACCGCTTCGGAGACGACGACGACCAGCATTCCGGCGAGCACGATGCCCCCGATGTAGCTGAAGACCTGCGCGATGAGGCTGGCCGCATTGAGATCGATACTGCTCGACATGCCGCTGCCACTGCCGCTGGTGGTGTCCGGGTTGAAGTTGATGCCGTTGGGAAACGCCGCATCCTTCAGCCACAGCGTCAGGATCAGGCTGGGGACGGCCACGATGAGATGCACGATCAGCGACAGGCCGAGGGTTGCGGCAGGGTTGCCGCGGATCGTCGCGAACGCGCCGCCGAAGATGTCGCCGAGGCTGAGGGGCCGAAGCGGCACGACACCCGGCTTCGGTGCCATCGGGCGGAACTGGTTCGGACCGCTGTAATAGGGGCCACTGCCCTGGGGCCGGCCGTACTGGGGCGGACTCTGCTGCGGGGGCATCGGCCCGTACGCGCCGTACCGGGGTCGCGGTCGATCATCGTGGTGCTCACCCTGGCCGCCGTATGACGGCCCCTGCTGCGGTTGCTGCCCCTGCTGTGGCTGCTGTGGTTGCTGTGGGTCCCCCGACGGGCTTGCCCATCCGTCGCTCATGAGCAGAACCCTAACCGGCGCGCGGTTGGTGCCTTGCTACCCGTGGCACCGGTTGCGTCTTTTCGTGAGGGTGCGGCAATAGCTGCACCCTCACCACAAAACGCAACCATCCCGTCAGGCCCGCTGTACGCGCATCGTCCAGGGTCCGCTCAAGGGTGACGTGGGGGTAGCCGGGCTCGCCGCCGAACCAGTCGTACAACTCCGGGACGTCCTGGCCGTGCACCTGTTGGGTGAGGAAGATGCCGCCTGCGCGCAGCACGCGCGCCACTTCCTCGGCGTTGTATGACTCGTGCCGTGCCATCACCAGGTCGAAGGATTCATCCTGCATCGGCATCCGCTGATCGTGTTCGCTGTCGTACCGGGCGAGGTCGATACCGCAGGGCGTCAGCGCGTTTCTGGCGACGTCGAGGTTGGGCGCCCACCCCTCTGTGGCGGTAAGCCGCAAAGGCCGGTGCGGGCCGAGCAGGGTGTTCAACTTCAGCCGGCGGTCATCCGTCCATCCAGCCTGGAAAATCCCAGCCCACCATGTCGGCGTTCGTCTAAGCGGTGGTGAGCCGGTTCGCGAGGGAGTCGATCATGGCGGTCAGGTTAATGCTCTGGCCGTAGCTCCGCCGTGGATGATGAGCTATTGAACTCCGTTCAGCGCGTCGACCACCTTGAACAGATCGCCCTGGCTGTAATAGTTGACGGCGACAAAATTAGGGATCATGCCGCGTTCGCGCCGGCACCTGACGATTCGCGGGTACAAGCTGTCGTAGGCGTTGACCTGCGCGGCGTCGGAGATGATGGCATCGAAATGGTTGAGCCAATTGTTGACCAACAGCAGTTGGCTCTTGTCAGTACCGCGATTTCGGGCGCAACTGAGTTGATCGGGGGTCTTGGAGTCGTAGTTGGTGTCCTGCACCTGGCTGAAGCCCTGCATCAGCCACGGGTCGGCGATCCCGCCGCCGTGGTTCTCCATGAGCACCACGAGCCGCTTGTTCGTGTTGATCATCTGGCCCAACGTGGGCCACGGTTGACCGACCTGGTGGGTTGCGACATACGGCAACAGACCTGCCTGCCGGAACACCGTGGCGGTGTCCGCCGGTGAGACGTAGTCCTCGATGAAGAAGGTGACGACCTCGCGGGGATGCGCGGCCAACCAGGCTCGAACCTTTGCCATTTCCGGCTCCCACTTGGTCGCCCCGATATCGCACACCCCGTGGCACAGGTAGGGCTCGACGGGACCGGTCGGTTTCCCCGAGATCGCGCTACGCAGCCGTAGGGCGCTCGCCACCGCACCCGCTCCGAAGTCTGCGTCGGCCTTTGCCCGGCCCGCCGCTCTGTCCTGCGCAGCGTTTGCCCGGCAGCGGTCGTCGTCTGGCCGTACCAGCTGTCGATCAGCATCACCCGGATACCCGCGTTGAGCTGGCCGATCAGACCGGTGGGTTGCTCGGCCAGATACCACCGGGTTCGTCTGCTGCGGACATTGCGTTATGCGCTGCTGGGTAGGCGACATCGTTGTACGGCCGGTCGCACAGCTGCGTGAAACCGTTGCAGGCTGTGGTGTCGCCGGGCCCGGCCACGGCCGGCAGGGCACGCGAGGTCGGTAGGGCCAGCGACAGTGTCAACGTCATCACGACCACCACCGGCAGAACTGCCATTGCCCGCGTTGTCCACACATACCGTCGTGCGGACAGTTGCTCCTGCGCATCCCGTCTGCTGCCCGCCAACTGCAGGAGCACCCTGGTGATCTCAACGAGCCCGAGGACCAGTACCCCCATGCCGGCGACGACCGCGAGGGTCTGCACAGCCAACGAGGGCCGCAGCACGACGAAGGCGCCCACCGTGGCCAACCCCGCCGCACGCAGTGCCTGAATGCGCTGGGACGCGGGTCGCACCGCGAGCCAGTCCCGCCAGCCCGAGCCTGCGGGCGCGTCGCCGTCCAGTACGGCCAGCACCCGCAGTACGACGCCGGCGCCGATCAGCACCGCAGCCGGCCACCACAGCAGTCCTGCCAGCACGTGCAGGACTGCGGCGCGTAACGCCCCGGACAACGAGTTCGAATCGGCCGATGCGGCGAACGCGGAGGCGCCGCCGGCCAGCGCCACGATCAGCGCGCCGGCCGTGACCACGGCAAACCCGATGGGGCGCAACGAGTTCTTGCGCCAACCCCACAGCCACGCTGCGCCGACGAAGCAACCGAGCGCCAGGGTCGGTAGCAGCCACGCCAGCAGGGCGATCCGGCGCGCGATGGAGATCGTGGACTGCGCGGCGCTCTGGTCCCCGATCCGGGCCAGCGTCACATCGATGTTCGACGGCAACCCGGCCGGGGACTGCGGAGCTATCTTCTGCACCACCCCTGAGAGCACCGAGCCGATATCCGCGAGCCGCAGCACAACCACCCCGGATCCGGGTTGGGTGAACGCGTCGTGCACCTGACGGACGGCGCCCTGCAGCACCGGGCTGAAGGTGGGGCTACGCGCCACCGAGATCGCTGCTGCCTCGATGAGCGGCCGGACCGCCGTCAGATCGGCGTCCGCCCGCAGGATCGCGTCGGTCATCGCGATCCCGACCTGCCGGGAGACCGCCTCGTCCTGCCGCACCTGATCGACATGGGCCGCGAACCGCGAGCCGTCGACCAGTTGCCGGTTGGCTATCCCGGCGATCGTGCCCAGCGCCAGAAGTACCGCTGCGAGAGCACACAGCACAACGGACCAGCGCCGTCGCGCTCTGTCCACACCGACGACTGCCACAGGAGGAGTCGACTCCGAGTTCATCCCCATCTGGGTGATTATGAAGCAGAACTCGCGCGGATCACGGCATCGCGCGGTCCGCCGGTCCCGTTCGGAAGGGCCCTGGGTCAGCCCGTACCGGGTGAATCGGCACAGGTAATCGTCCCAGTCACCGATCGGTACGCGGTCATCGGTTGGGACGCCGGCGCAGACCACGCTGACCCAACACAGGTCGGTCTGTGCTCAGGTCCCTTTGGGGTGCCAGACCGTCTTGGTCTCGAGGAAGGCCCGGACGCGGCGCAGGCTCGGTGTCGGCGTGAAGTCGGGTTCGATCGCGTCGGTGCCCGTGCCGGCCGGTCGCAGGACACGCTTCACCGAGTCCGCAGCTGAAGCCTCCAGCGCTGCCCAGTCCACGCCCTGCGCGAATGCGGCGCCGGTCAGGTCGATCGCGTTGACGTCCTGGTGGGACGCCAGCCACGGCGCGAGTTCCGCGGTGCGGCCGGTGATGATGTTGACGACGCCGCCGGGCACATCAGAGGTGGCAAGCACCTCCGACAACGTGATCGCAGGCAGCGGCCGTTCCTCACTGGCCAGAACGACGACGGTGTTACCCGAGACAATGGCAGGTGCGATCACGCTGATCAGCCCGAGCAGTGAACTACGTTGCGGCGCAAGAATGCCCACGACTCCGGTCGGTTCGGGTGCCGAGATGTTGAGGTATGGGCCGGCAACCGGATTGAGATTGCCGAGCACCTGAGCGAGCTTGTCAGGCCATCCGGCATACCAGACCCAGCGGTCGATTGCTGCGTCCACCAGCCGCTCGGCTCGCGGGCGGGTGATGCCCTCGGCGGCTGCGACATCGGCGACGAACTGATCGCGGCGACCTTCCAGCACCTCGGCCACCCGGTAGAGCACCTGCCCCCGGTTGTAGGCCGTGGCACCGGACCAACCGGCCACCACACCACGCGCTGCGACGACGGCGTCGCGCACGTCCTTACGCGATCCCTGCGCGGCGTTCGCGAGGAAAGCAGGCGAACGGCCCTGGGAGACAACCTCGTACGAGCGCCCTGACTCGCTGCGTGGGAACTTGCCGCCGATGTAGAGCTTGTAGGTCTTGCGTACGTCCACCCGAGCCATCAGTCCTCACTCCCTGCCGCGACATACGCTTCGAGACCGTGTCGGCCGGCCTCGCGGCCGTACCCGCTCTCCTTGTATCCACCGAACGGCGAGGTCGGGTCGAACTTGTTGAACGAGTTCGCCCACACCACCCCTGCGCGCAGCCGGTCCGCGGTCCACAGCACCCGTGATCCCTTGTCCGACCAGATGCCGGCCGACAGCCCGTAGGGCGTGTTGTTCGCCTTGGCGACCGCTTCAGCCGGGGTACGGAACGTCAGCACCGACAGCACCGGACCGAAGATTTCCTCCTGGGCTACCCGGTGGGCTTGCGAAACATTGGTGAACACCGTTGGCGCAAACCAGTATCCGCGGTCCGGCAGGTCGCAGGGCGGGCTCCATCGGGTGGCCCCTTCAGCTTCACCGGCCTCGACCAGCGCGGTGATCCGGGCCAGTTGTTCAGCAGAGTTGATCGCGCCGACGTCGGTGTTCTTGTCCATCGGGTCACCGACCCGCAGGGTGCCCAGGCGCCGCTTCAGCCGGGCGATGACGTCGTCCGCAATGGACTCCTGCACCAGCAGCCGCGATCCGGCGCAGCACACGTGTCCCTGGTTGAAGTAGATACCGCTGACAATGCCCTCGACGGCCTGATCGAGCGCAGCATCGTCGTAGACGATATTGGCGCCCTTGCCACCGAGCTCCAAGGTGAGCCGCTTACGGGTGCCTGCGACCGAGCGGGCGATCTGCTTGCCGACGTCGGTCGATCCGGTGAAGGCAATCTTGTCGATGTCGGGGTGGGAGCTCAGCGCGTGCCCGGTCTCGCCCGCACCGGTGACGATGTTGACGACGCCCGGGGGCAGGTCGGCCTGCTGGCAGACCTGCGCGAAGAGCAGCGCCGTCAGTGGGGTGGTCTCAGCGGGCTTGAGCACCACTGTATTTCCGGCGGCGAGGGCCGGCGCGATTTTCCAGGACAGCATCAGCAGCGGGAAGTTCCACGGGATGACCTGGCCGATCACGCCCAGCGGAGCGGGCTTGCCGGCGTTACCGAGCCCGGCGTACTCCAGCTTGTCCGCCCACCCGGCGTGGTAGAAGAAATGTGCGGCCGCGAGGGGGATGTCGACGTCCCGTGATTCCTTGATCGGCTTGCCGTTGTCGAGGGTCTCCAGCACAGCGAATTCGCGGGCCCGCTCCTGCAGGATGCGGGCGATCCGGAAGAGGTACTTGCCGCGCTCTGCCCCGGACATCGGACCCCAGACCCGGTCGTAGGCCCGGCGGGCTGCGCGGACGGCCGCGTCGACATCGGCGGCGCTGCCCTCGGAGACATCGCTCAGGGCCTCGCCCGTCGCCGGGTTGAGGGTCTTGAACGAGGCTCCGTCAGAGGGATCGACGAAATCCCCGCCGATGAAGAGCCCGTAGGAGGAGGCGATGTCGACCACGGCGGGTGACTCCGGAGCCGGGGCGTATTCGAAACCCGTTGGCATGTCTCAGTGTCCCTAATCCTCGGAAATGTAGTCGGATCCGGCGTAGGCGCCGGTGCTCAACTTGTGGCGCTGCATCAGCAGGTCGGTCAGCAGGCTGGAGGCCCCGAAGCGGAACCACTGTGGGCTCAGCCAGTCCGGCCCGGCCGTCTCGTTGACGGTGACCAGATGCTTGATGGCGTCCTTGGTGGTGCGGATGCCGCCCGCGGGCTTGACCCCGATCATCGTGCCTGTCGCGTCACGCCAGTCGCGGACCGCTTCGAGCATCAACAGCACAACGGGCAGCGTTGCGGCGGGGGAGATCTTCCCGGTGGACGTCTTGATGAAATCGGCGCCCGCGAGCATCGCGAGGTGGGAGGCACGGCGCACGTTGTCGTATGTCGCGAGCTCCCCGGTCTCCAGGATCACCTTGAGGTGCGCGTCAGGGCGGTCGGGGTTGCTGGCGCATATCTTCTTGACCGCGACGATCTGGTCGAAGACGGTGCGGTAGTCACCGGACAGAAAGGCGCCTCGGTCGATCACCATGTCGATCTCGTCGGCACCGGCGGACACCGCGTCCTGCGTGTCGGCGAGTTTGACCGCGAGCGAGGCCCGACCCGAAGGAAAGGCCGTGGTGACGGCCGCGATGTGGATACCGCTGTCGCCCAGTGCTTCGCGCGCCACACCGACCATGTCGTTGTAGACGCAGACCGCGGCAACCCGTGGCGTCGAGGAGTCCGACCGGTCCGGAACCCGCGCTTTGGCGCACAGATTGCGCACCTTGCCGGGCGTGTCAGCACCTTCCAGTGTCGTCAGGTCGATCATCGAGATGGCGGTGTCGATGGCCCACGCCTTGCTGGTCGTCTTGATCGACCGCGTGCCCAGCGCCGCCGCGCGAGCTTCGAGACCGACTTGGTCCACAGGTGGTAGGCCGTGTAGCCAGCCGCGCAGATCGGCGTTGCTGGAGGCATCGACATAAGACCCGGCGCGTGGCGCAGAAGTGGTGGATGCGCTCATCAGCCCACCCTAAGGCCCGACCGGGTCCATCGACCTGCGCGATCCGACGCGTACTGTCGGCGCCATGCCGAACAGCCCAGCGCAGACTTCTGAGCGGACCGACACGCCAGAGGTGTTCCGACAGGCACAGGCCTTGGTCCTGGGTTACGCAACGATCTCGCTCTGCGCCTTGATCGTGTTGTTGAGTCTGCGGTCCGACGCGGGGATCGGCTTCCTGGAGGTGATGTGGCCCCTGGCGATCGCGCTGGTGGCCTGGGCGCTCTTCGTGCGGCCCAGTGTCGAAATCACCGACGACGCGGTCATCCTGCGTAATCTGGTGCGCGACGTGCGGATCCCGTGGGAGCGGATCGAGGCGACCCAGGCGCGGTGGAATTTGCGGGTGGTCACCGAGGGCGGCGCCGCCTACGGTTCGTGGGCCGTCTCCAAGCAGCGGCCCAGGGTCGCCGGGATGCACCGGATGGGCGGTGGCCTGGGCCTCGGCGGTGGCGGCGGGATGGGTCTGCGCAGCGCCTGGCGCAACGCCCGCGACACCGAGATCGATACCGATGCCTACCGCAACCCCGTGCAGCGTCCTAAATCTGCGGGGGCGGTCGCCGTGCTGATCGACGAACGATGCGCCGGGTCGGCCGCGAAGATCGGGCAGCCGACCACCAAACGCGCGGTGGACATGGCGCGTGGGGTGGCCATCACGCCGGCTTGGCGCAATATCGCCTTCTTTGTCGTCGCGGTGGTGCTTGCCGTGACCGCCGCGGTGGTCTGAGACCCGTTACCGGGGGGCGGTCAACCGCTCGAACTCGGTGCGTACCTGCGCCAGTCGTGCTGCACCGGCTGCTGCATCGCTGTTGATGACTTCGAGGTAGATCTTGAGTTTTGGCTCGGTCCCGCTGGGTCGCACGATGATCCGCGTGGCGTCCCCGAGCAGGTACCGCAGTCCGTCGGTGGGTGGCAATCCACAACGTCCCTGCGCCAGATCGTCATAGTTCACGACGGGTTCGCCCGCGATTTCGGTGGGCGGGTCGGCGCGCAGCCGTGCCATCACCTCCGCGATCAGCGACAGATCCGCCACTCGGACCGAGAAGCTGTCGGTCAGATAGTGCCCGTGCTCGTCGGCGAGATCGTTCAACGCATCAAGCAGCGTCCGGCCGTGACTCCTCAGCGATGCGGCGTACTCCGCGATCAGCAGTGCCGCGCTGACACCGTCCTTGTCGCGCACCTGGGTCGGGTCCACGCAGTAGCCGAGCGCCTCCTCGTAGCCGTAGACCAGTCCGGGCACCCTGCTGATCCATTTGAAGCCGGTCAGGGTCTCTTCGTGCCGGACGCCCTGCGCTGCACACATCGCACCCAGAAGCCGGGACGACACGATCGAGTTGGCCATCACCGCATCAGCCGGCCAGGTCCGCTGCAGCAGATGGTCGCCCAACAGCGCACCCACCTCATCGCCACGCAGCATCCGCCAACCGACCGTGCTGCCGGAGACAGGCACGGCCACCGCGCACCGGTCTGCATCCGGATCGTTGGCGATCACCAGGTCGGCGCCGACGCGACGGGCCAGATCGAGCGCCAGGTCGATCGCACCGGGCTCCTCGGGGTTCGGGAACGCGACGGTCGGGAACTCCGGGTCCGGCTCGGCCTGCTTGGCGACCGAATGCACGTCATGGAAACCGGCCTGTGCCAAGGCGTCCCGCGCAACCCGTGATCCAACGCCGTGCAGCGCCGTGTGCACGACCCGCAGGTCGCGCGGCCCACCGGGTGTCACCACTGCGCAGACCGAGTCCAGGTAGTCGGCCACGATGCCGTTGTCGACGGTCGTCCACCCGTCGTTCGCCTGCGGCACGGACCCTGCGGTCGGGTACGCCTCTATGGCCTGCGCGATCTGAGCGTCGGCCGGCGAGACGATCTGGCTGCCGTCACCGAGGTAGACCTTGTAGCCGTTGTCCTGCGGCGGGTTGTGGCTCGCGGTGACCACCACACCCGCGTCGGCGCCGAAATCGCGGATCGCGAACGCCAGTACAGGCGTCGGCAGGGGATGCGGTAACACCAGCGCGTTGCCGCCGAGCGCGGTCACCACCGCGGCCGTATCGCGGGCGAACACGTCGGAGTTGTGCCGCGCGTCGTAACCGATGACCACGGTGACGTCGGGCACGCCGAGTTTCGCCTGCAGGTATGACACCAGCCCGGCTGCGGTGCGCAGCACCACAACCCGGTTCATCCTCGCCGGGCCTGCGCCGAGCGGGCCGCGTAGCCCCGCTGTGCCGAACTGCAGGAACCCGCTGAAACGGTCCGCGAGGTCCGCCGCAGCCGCCTCATCGCCGGATTCGACGGCCGTGAGCACCGCCTGCAACTCGGTGCGGGTGGCCGGGTCGGGATCTGCCTGCATCCAGGCCCGTGCCTCGGCAATCAGCTGTGCGTCCATACCCATCAGATGGCCCGGACGATGTCGGCGAGCAGTGCGCCGCATCGATCCGCTGCGGCCCTACCCGCCTGCAGGACCTCGGCGTGCGACAGGGGAGTGGGGCTTATTCCGGCCGCGGCATTGGTCACCAGGCTGATGCCGAGTACCTCGAGCCCGGCCTGGCGGGCGGCAATGGCCTCCAGGGTCGTCGACATGCCGACGAGGTCTGCACCGAGGATGCCCGCCATCCGCACTTCGGCCGGCGTTTCGTAATGCGGCCCT
Source organism: Actinomycetota bacterium (assembly GCA_030853805.1). Classification (GTDB taxonomy): domain Bacteria; phylum Actinomycetota; class Actinomycetes; order Actinomycetales; family Dermatophilaceae; genus Allobranchiibius. Next base: position 9,656 of record JALYUK010000123.1, read on the forward strand.
CGGAACTGTGCGTAAACGCCTTCATCGAGACCGGCGTCGATCGAGCGGGCGACGTCGCGCAGTCGGGAGCAGTAGAGATCGGTCAGGTCCACGAAGTTCGCGCCCTCGATGGGCGAGGCCGCTGTGAGATTGAGGTGGTCGCTGATCAGGACCGGGGTGCCGGGCGCCCACGCGGGATTCAGCCCCCCGCAGCCGTTCGTCAGCACGATCACCCGGCACCCGGCCGCCGCGGCAGTGCGCACTCCATGCACCACGGCACGCACGCCGCGGCCTTCGTAGAAGTGCGTTCTGGTGCCGAAGACCAAGGCGCGACGGTCGCTGTCACCGATCCGCACCGAGCGCATGACGCCGCTGTGCCCGCTGACTGCAGCAGCAGCGAACCCGGGCACGTCCGTGTTGTCCACCGTGGCGAGCGTCTCACCGATGCGGTCGGCCGCACCGCCCCAGCCGGAGCCGAGGACGAGCGCAACGTCGTGCCGGGGGGCGCCGGTTCGTGCCGCGATCACGCGAGCAGCAGCCTGGGCTACCTGGGTCGGGTCGGTGTCGGGGTCGGTCAGGTCCGGCACATCGGATGGGTCGAAGTCGGTCGTCACCGGGCCAGGCTAACCAGGGCGACGGGTTATCTGTAGCGGGCGTGGTTGGATGAAACCTGTGACTCGACAGAAGACAGTGGCGATCATCGGCGGCGGCCCCGGGGGGTACGAGTCCGCCTTGGTGGCGGCGGCAGCCGGCGCGAGCGTGACGGTCATCGAGCAGGAGGGGATGGGCGGTGCCGCGGTACTCACCGACTGCGTACCGAGCAAGGCGCTGATCGCCACCTCGGATTTCATGTCCCGGTTCGCATCTGCGGGCCGCCTCGGTGTCGGTTTCGAAGGCACCCAGGACGACCAGCACGCTGAGGCTCACATCGTCCAGGTCAACGACCGCATCCTGGCCCTCGCGCAGGCACAGAGCCACGACATCACCGCCCAGGTCGAGGGGGTCGGAGTACGGGTACGTCGCGGTGCCGCCTGCATCGTCGGGCCCGGCCGGGTGGGCATCGAGAGTGCGGAAGGTGTCGACGAGATCAGTGTCGACGCCATCCTGCTCGCGGTCGGCACCACGCCGCGCACGCTGCCGGCGGCCATGCCCGACGGCGAGCGGATCCTGACCTGGCAGCAGATCTACGACCTGAAGCAACTTCCCGAGAAACTGATCGTGGTCGGCTCGGGGGTGACCGGCGCCGAGCTGGCGCACGCCTACCTCGGTCTGGGCTGCGAGGTCACGCTCGTCTCGTCGCGCGACCGGGTACTGCCCGGAGAGGATGCCGACGCCGCGACCGTCATCGAGGACGTCTTCCGGCGGCGGGGGATGGTCGTGCTCAACAGATCTCGCGCATCGGCTGCTGAGCGGACCGCTGACGGGGTCATCGTCACGCTCGAGGACGGACGTACGGTGCAGGGTTCACACGTGCTGCTCGCGGTCGGGTCCATCCCGCAGACCAAAGGCATCGGCCTGGAAGAAGCGGGTGTCGAGCTGAGTGAGTCCGGCCATATCGTGGTGGACCGTGTGTCGCGTACGTCCGTGGCGGGGATCTACGCAGCCGGGGACTGCACGGGGGTCTTGCCGCTGGCGTCGGTGGCGGCCATGCAGGGCCGGCTGGCAATGGCCCACGCGCTCGGCGACGCTGTCGCACCGCTGAACCTGCGCGGTGTGTGCGCCAACATCTTCACCGACCCGGAGATCGCCACGGTGGGGTATTCACAGGCCGATGTGGAAGAGGGGCGGGTAGAGGCCAAGATGGTGACCCTGCCGCTCTCGACCAACCCGCGTGCCAAGATGCGCAACATCAAAGATGGCTTCGTCAAGCTCCTGGTGCGCCCCGGCAGCAATACCGTGATCGGCGGTGTCGTCGTGGCGCCGCAGGCGTCGGAGTTGATCTTCCCGATCGGATTGGCCGTGCAGAACCGGCTCACGGTGGATCAGATTGCCTCGACCTTTTCGGTCTACCCATCGATGACCGGGTCGATCACCGAAGCCGCACGCCGGCTGCATTCGCAGGACTCCTGAGTAGCCCGAGAGCGACAGCTCGACGGTTGAATGCTCAGTGCCCGAGAGCCAGTCCGCGGTAGTACGGGACCAGCGGCTGGTGCTGCGTGACACGCTCGGTGTGGTTGCGTGCGAAGAACTGCACGGTCCAGGTGGTGACGAAGGCGAGCAGGGCCACGAGGGCAACGGCGACGATGATCATCGTGCCGGTGAAGAACTGGTCGATGTTCACAACGTTCATGATGTCTGCCTTAATCTTTCTCTGCTGAGAGCACTACATCTGTAGTGCTTATGAGTAATACACTACGCCCGTAGTGGTCGGCAGCCAACTCCGCAGCATGTGCGTCTCGTCACAGCCTCATCGACCCGGCGTGAGAGGGTGCAGGCGTGGCGAGACGAAAGCGACCCGAAGGCACAGCGGCCCGTCAGGCTCATCTGCTGGAGTCCGCGATCGTCGTGGTGGGGCGAGGCGGGCTACGCGGTCTGACGCATCGGGCCGTCGACCGGGAAGCAGACCTGCCGGAGGGGACCTGCTCGGTCTATTTCCGCACCCGGCTGGCGCTGCTCACCGCACTCACGACGTTCGTGGCCCAACGGCTGACCGACGATGTGCGTGCCATGGGCGAGGCGTTGCCGCACCCGTCCGGTGATCCTGGTCCGGCGATCGAGGCCACCGTCGACATGGTGGTGCGTTGGTCCGGTCAGCCCGAGTTGCTGATCACGATGACGGAGCTGTATCTGGAATCCGTGCGTACTCCCTCGCTACGCCCGGTGTCGGGCGCCTGGCGCGAGCAGTTGGTGGACGTGGTCGAGGTGCTCGTCCAGCGTGCGGGCAAGCAGGATCCACGGCGTCGAGCCAAGAGCATCGTGGGCAGCGTGGAAGGTGTCGCGATCTCTTCGTTGCCGATGCCTCCCGCGGAGCGCGAGGCCTACCTGCGGGACACCCTGGACAGTGTGATCACGGGACTGACCTGAGATCCGAAACCTGGCGGAGCTCAGTCGGTGATCTGTGCCAGGACCGCGCCTGAGGTGACCGTCTCGCCGACCGTGACACTGAGTCCGGACAGTGTGCCGTCCTTGTGCGCGGTGATCGGCTGCTCCATCTTCATGGCCTCGATGACCAGGATGGTGTCCCCGTTGCTCACGGCGTCACCGTCGGTGGCCACCACCTTCACGATCGTGCCCTGCATCGGCGCCGTGAGTGCATCGCCGCCGGCTCCCTGAGCAGCGCCGCCGGAGCGGCCTCTCTTGGGCGCCTTCCTGCGACCCGGCGCGGACCCGCCCCCCAGTGCCAGATCGCCGGGCAACGACACCTCGAGGCGCTTGCCACCGACCTCGATGACCAGCTGTTGCCGCGGGGCGACTTCGTCCGCGTCGCCGGTCGGGCCGTCGTGCGCCGGGATCGTGTTGTCGAAATCGGTCTCGATCCACCGGGTGTGCACGGTGAAGGCTGCGTCGTCCTCAGGCGCGAACGCCGGGTCCGACACGACCGCGCGGTGGAAGGGCAGCACGGTCGGCATTCCGTCCACGACCATCTCGGCCAGCGCGCGGCGAGCCCGCTCCAGCGCCTGTTGACGGGTCGCACCGGTGACGATCAGCTTCGCGAGCATGGAGTCGAACGCCCCGCCGATCACGTCGCCACTGGTCACACCGGAGTCCACCCGCACGCCCGGCCCGCTCGGCGGGTTGAAGCGGGTGACGGTGCCCGGCGCGGGCAGGAAGCCACGTCCGGCGTCTTCGCCGTTGATCCTGAACTCGAAGGAGTGCGCGTGCGGGGCGGGGTCGTCGTAGCCGATTGCCTCACCGCGGGCGATGCGGAACTGCTCACGCACCAGGTCGATCCCGGTGACTTCCTCGGAGACGGGGTGTTCGACCTGCAGGCGGGTGTTGACCTCCAGAAAGCTGATGACACCGTCCTGGCCGACGAGGAACTCGCACGTGCCGGCTCCCCGGTAGTCCGCAGCGCGCAGGATGGCCTTGGAGGCACGCACCAGTTCGGTGTGCTGCTCATCGCTCAGAAACGGCGCTGGAGCTTCCTCGACCAGCTTCTGGTTGCGGCGCTGCAACGAGCAGTCGCGGGTCGAGATGACCACGACGTTGCCGTGGTCATCGGCCAGGCACTGGGTCTCCACATGGCGTGGTTTGTCCAGGAAACGCTCCACGAAGCATTCCCCGCGGCCGAATGCCGACACGGCCTCTCGGACGGCGGACTCGAAAAGGTCGGGAATCTCCTCGATGGTGCGCGCAACCTTCAGGCCGCGCCCGCCACCGCCGTACGCGGCTTTGATCGCCACCGGCACGCCGTACTCGGTCGCGAAGTCGATGATCTCCTGGGCATCCTTGACCGGCTCCTTGGTGCCGGGCACCAGGGGCGCTCCTGCGGCCGTCGCGATATGGCGGGCCTTCACCTTGTCGCCGAGGGAGTCGATAGCGCTGGGCGGCGGACCGATCCAGACCAGGCCTGCATCGAGCACGGCCTGCGCGAAGTCGGCGTTCTCGGACAGGAACCCGTATCCGGGGTGCACGGAGTCCGCTCCGGAGGTACGCGCGATCTCCAGCAGCTTCTCGACCACCAGGTAGGAGTCGCCGGGCGTCGAGCCGCCGAGGGCGAAGGCCTCATCGGCCATCCGCACGTGGAGTGCGTCGCGGTCGGGATCGGCGTACACGGCGACCGAGGCGATGCCTTCGTCGGCGCAGGCGCGCGCGATTCGGACGGCGATTTCGCCTCGGTTTGCGATCAGTACTTTCTGCACAGCTGCCATGGTTCGCGACTCTAGTAGGACATCGCCCGAACTGCCTCGTCCGGGTTATGAGACGCCCGGGCATACTCAGTGGGTATCGATGGTTAGCAAACCTATGACGGAAAATTCCAATGACGCTGTCCCGCAGACCGAACTACGCACCGGATCGGGCAGCACGCCCATCCCGCAGCTCGGCTACGGGGTCTTCCAGGTCGATGACAACGAAGTGGTCGAGCCCGTACTGACGGCGCTGAAGGCCGGCTACCGCTCCATCGACACCGCCAAGATCTACGGCAACGAGGAGGGCGTGGGCCGTGCCCTCGCCCAGACCGACGTCGCCCGGGACGACATCTTCCTCACCACCAAGGTCTGGAACGACGACCAGGGCTACGACGCCACGCTGCGTGCCTTCGACCTGTCCGCCAAGAAGCTCGGCACCGATCCCGACATGTACCTGGTGCACTGGCCCACGCCGAAGCACGACACCTATGTCGACACCTTCCGTGCTCTGCTGAAGTTGCGCGAGGACGGCCGGATCAAGGTCGCCGGGGTCTGCAACTTCAACGTCGACCACCTGACGCGCGTCAACGACGAGTTGGGCGAATTCCCCGCGATCAACCAGATCGAGCTGCACCCGCTGCTGAACCAGCAGACGCTGCGCGACTTCCACGCCCAGAACGACATCGTGACCGAGGCCTGGAGCCCGCTCGCGCAGGGCGGTGAACTGTTGAACGACGCCACGATCGCCACGATCGCCAACGTTCGCGGGGTCACCCCCGCCCAGGTGATCCTGCGCTGGCACATCCAGCTCGGCAACGTGGTCATTCCCAAGTCGGTCACCCCCAAGCGCATTGCCGCCAACTTCGACCTCTTCTCCTTCGAGCTCGATGCCGACGACATGACGAAGATCGGGCAGCTCAACAAGGACGAGCGCATCGGTCCGGATCCCGTCGAGTTCAACTGACCTGAAAACACCTCACCCATCCGGACGTAGCCTGTCCGGATGGGTGAGGTGTTCGCTGGTCGTTACGAATTGATCGACCTGATCGGCGAAGGCGGGATGGGAGCCGTCTGGCGGGTCCACGACCGGCGCCGGGACACCATCGTGGCAGCCAAGGTGCTTCGACAGTCCGACGCTGCGGGCCTGTTGCGCTTCATGCGCGAGCAGGCCGTTCGGATCCACCACCCGCACGTCGTGACGCCGATCGGTTGGGCCGGTGAGGACGACACGGTCCTGTTCACCATGCCGATCTTCGAGGGCGGTTCCGTTGCGGACCTGCTGAAGAAGTACCGGGCGCTGCCGCCTCTGATCGTGGCTGAAGTACTGCGGCAACTGCTCTCGGCACTGGGCGCCGTGCACGACGCCGGGGTGATCCACCGGGATGTGAAGGCCGGTAATCTGCTGCTTGAACCGACAGACGTGCAGCGCCCTTTCGTGCGGTTGACTGACTTCGGTGTGGCCATCGATGAGGACACGCCCCGGATGACGACGCAGTCGACAGTCCTCGGCACGCCCGGCTTCATTGCTCCCGAGGTCATGGCCGGCGGTAGTCCGAGCCGGCGATCGGATCTGTATGCAGTCGGGATGGTGGGTCTGCAGATGCTCACCGGCGACGAGCCCGCGACGGCAACCAGGACCGAACGTGCCGACCTGCCGCAGCGCCCGGAGGACGTCCCGGATGAACTCTGGCGAATTCTCACCGAACTCGTTGATCCGGACCCGCTTGGTCGACCGCAGAGTGCTGCCGAGGCACTGGAGGCACTACAACACGGTGAGCTGGCATGGGTGGCGCAGACCCAGGTGAGCGTCGAGCAGTTGCTGCGACCGCCAGTGTCGGGTTTCTCCGCAGCAGCAGCCGCACCCGTTGATCCAGCGGCGTGCCTCCCGTCAGGCGCCGGTGGGAGTAACACCGCGGCATTGCGGCCGAGGGCGACCCGAGCCATCAGACCGGAACACCACCGGCGCCCGGTGACCAGCAGGTTCGGCGCCGCGTCCACCGTCCACCGCGGACCCGGTTCCAGGGCTGTCTCCCTTGCACTCCTGGGGGCCCCGCTACTGGCGCTTGCCGCACTCGCGGGTGTGTGGCTGATCCCGTGGGGAGGCGCCCAGCCCCATCCTGTCGGCACCACCGACGTCAACGGCGTCTGCAGATGGCAGGACGCCGGCACGACCAGACCGGCCGCGAGTGGCGCCCGCCCTGCGAGCGGTCGGCAACTCACCTGTCGGGCGGTGGGGCAGGGCTACCGCTGGACCGCGGATTGAGATCGACGTCGCCGGACCGCCCACGCCATTGCGGCGGCCGTCAGTAGCAGAATTCCCGCGCTGGCGCTGATTCGCCACCACGGGGTGCTGGAGCTGGGAGTGGGGGCCTGTTGCGCTGTCGGCTTCGAAGCGCTGATCGTGTTACCCCCAGCATCGACATATGTCGGGCCGCTGACGGCGATCCCGGTGACGGCGACGTTCAACCTGGTCGGCACGATCTGCTGCTGCGCGGTCGTGGTTGCCCCACCGGTAGGGGGCGACGGGGTAGATCGGATGGTCACGTAGTACCACCCCGCGACGCTGGTCCAGGTCAACGCCTCCGGGCTCAGATTGCTGGCCGGCGCCACGGCCGGGTTGACACGGTTGCTCCACGAAACCTGTGCGCTCCCACTGGCGATCCGTTGCGGGGTCCCGTTGTCGGCGGGCAGCGTGATGGTGTCCGGAATGCTGTTGACGGCAGCCGGGTTGATCGGCACCAACTGCGGGCTCCAGAGAGTCAGCCCGATCATGGTGTTCGAGGAGGGGACGAAGGTGGTGGCATCGCGGGGAGCCTCGAGCGACACCCCGATCTGCTGCCCCCATCCGACCCGGACGCGGAAGGTCTGCAGCCGCTGAGGCCGCAGATTCAGCGAATAGCTGCCCTGCGTGAGTGTCGTGGCCGATGCATACGGTCGGTCGCCGTTGACCGGTGCGCCGGTGATGTCCAGACTTGGCGCGAGAGGCGGGGTCTGCTCGATCCCGACGGCCGCCGGGCTGGGCGCTCCGTTGATCGGCGGCTCCCGGGTGATACCCAGTTGGGCACCAACCCCCGCGGGCGCGGTCACCTGCACGACGATGAGCAGAGTCGTCGCCGAACCGCAGGCGGCGGGCACGGTAGCGGCGCCTGGTACTGCCGGTAGACCCGCGAGAGTGACGACTGCAGACCGTAGGCCGGACGACTGGTCGATCCGGCTGAGCGAAGTGCCCGAAGCTGCGCAGGACGTGCCGTCCGGTAGCTGCAGGGTGAGGG
>JALYUK010000145.1 GCA_030853805.1 Actinomycetota bacterium
TTGCCGAGGATGGCAAGCCGGTAGGAATGATCGTCGGAACGTTCTCGTCGGTGTCGATGAATCCCCCGCTGATCGCTTTCTACCCGATGAACAGTTCCCGCAGCTTCGCGCAGGTCCGAACCGCTAAAGCATTCTGCGTGAATGTCCTGGCGTCCGACCAGGAGCCCTTCTGCCGCCGGTTTGCCAGCGCGGGCGAGAGCAAGTTCGACGGCGTCGGCTGGCGGCCCGGGCCGCTCGGCTCACCGATTCTCGATGGTGCGGTCTCCTGGATCGAGTGCACGTTCGAGGACGTTCGGGAGGCAGGCGACCACTACATCGTGCTCGGCCGCGTCGAAGATCTCGCCGTGGAACGATCAACGCTGCCGCTGCTGTTCTTCCAGGGTGGATACGGAAAGTTCTCACCGGGGTCCTTCATCGCCGCGCCGGATCCCGAGCTGATCCAGGCAGCCCAGGTCGCAGAGACCATGCGTACCCAGGTCGAGGAGCTCAGCGTCGAGTTCGGTGTCAATTGCAGCGTTCTGGCGAGGATCCATTGGGACGCGGTGCAGGTGCTCGCCGTGAACCATTCGCCGATCGAAGAACCGTTCCCGCTCGGTCATCGACAGCCGCTCATTCCGCCATTCGGGGCGGTATTCATGGCACACTCGCCGGACTCCGATATCGACGAATGGTTGGGGCGTGCGCCGGACCTCGGCAGTGAGCGCCGCGACCTCAACCGCGCCCAACTGAACCGAGTTCGCGAGTGCGGCTATTCGCTGCTCGCGGCCGGCCCGGAGGTGCTCCAGCGCCATGCGGCCGTGCTGTCCGCCTTCGAGCAGTCCGACCGGCTGCCTCGACAGCAACGCCATGTGCAGGAAGTCACCTCGGAGCTGGCCGGCTTCTTCATCACCGATCTCATCGCCGGCGAGCGGTACGACCTCGCAAACATCGTCGTCCTGGTCAGCACCAGGGAGGGGATGCCCGCGATGGCCCTGAGGATGACCGGCCTACCCCGCGGCGCCTCGGCAGAACAGATCAAATCCTCGATCAGCGCACTTAAGAAAATTGCCTCATGAACAAGCCGCTCGAGGGAATCAGGGTGGTCGATCTCAGCCGGGCGCTTGCTGGCCCCTACTGCACCGCCCTTCTGGCGGATATGGGCGCCGAGGTCATCAAGGTCGAAAGCCTGAACGGGGGTGACACTGCACGCCAGTGGCCGCCGTTCGAGAACGACGACAGCCTGTATTTCGACTCCGTAAACCGAAACAAGCGATCGGTATGTCTGGATTTTTACTCCTCGGAAGGGCGGGAGATCCTCGAAAAGCTGGTTGCCGGGGCGGATGTTCTCGTCGAGAACTTCAAACTCGGCACCCTCGGGAAACTGGGTCTAACCGCGGAACGACTCGAGCAGCTGAACCCGCGACTCGTTGTCGGTTCCGTCAACGGCTTCGGCATCGTCGGGCCGCTGAAGGATGACGCGGGCCTGGACCAGGTAATCCAGGGAATTTCGGGGCTCATGTCGATAACCGGATCAGGAGCGGACACCTACCGCGTCGGCATTCCCATCGTGGACATCACCTCCGGAATGATCTGCGCCTTCGGAATTGCGTCGGCATTGGTCGGCCGCAGCACCGGCCATGACGTCAGCCAGGTCAGCACGTCGCTACTCGAAACGGCGCTCAATCTGTCCGTGTTCCAAGGCCAGAGGGCGCTCAGCCTCGGAGTCGATCCGACGCCGCAGGGCAACAACCATCCGACGATCGCACCCTACGGCACATTCGCCACCGCGACCGAACCGATCAATATCGCCGTCGGCACCGACAAACAGTGGCGGATGTTCTGCGAGCTGATCGGAATTGCCGAGGCGGCGGCGGATGTCAGGTTCATGACGGGAGCACAGCGCCTGGCCCACCGGGACGAGCTCAAGCAGCTGATCGAAGCGGCACTGTCGACGACACCGGCGGCACAGTGGGTGCCCATTATCAGTCGCGCGAGCATACCGTGCGGTCCGATTCTGGACTACACGCACGCCTTCGCGTCGGCTCAGGTTGCCGCTCTGGAGCTTGTGCACCACGGCAGGCGCCGTGACGGCTCGGAGCTTCCGCTCGTGCGGGGTCCGCTGAGCATGGACGGCCAGGCCAGCGAAATTGTTTCGCCGCCCCCACTGCTGGGCGAACACACCGCGGAGGTCCTGCGCGGGATCGGCTACTCCGACGACGAGATCGAACGTCTCGCGGAAAAAGGTCGGCTCGGGCTCGACAAGGAAACGGCGTAGGCACGGCGATGAACGACTCAACCCCGAGCGGCAGGATCACCGTGAGCATCGCGGAGGGTGTGGCTTCCCTCAAAATCGACAATCCCCGTCAACGCAATGCGCTGACCCGCACGATGTGCCTGGAACTGCAGGATGTCTTGCCGCGGCTCGAGGCCGCCCCGGACGTCGTCGTCATCACCCTTCGGGGAGCCGGCACATCTTTTTCTGCCGGCGCAGCCATCGATGAACTGCCTTCGGTTCTGCTGGATCAGCAGCCAGACGGCAGCCGCCTCGATCACCTGAGCCTTGCCGACAAGGCGATTGCTTCGGCGACGAAGCCGACCGTCGCCTTGGTGGACGGCGCGTGCATGGGAGGCGGCTGGCAAATCGCTTCGGCGTGCGACTTCATCCTCGCGAGCGAACGCTCCGTCTTCGCGATCACGCCGGCGAAGCTCGGCGTCATCTATCCGCGGGCAGGTATCGAGCGTCTCGTCAGAGAGGTTGGCGAGGCGCGCGCGAAGTACATCCTGTTCATGGGAGAAGCATATTCAGCAACCAGAGCGCACGCTCTGGGTTTGATTGCAGAGGCCGTTCCCGACGAGGCCTTCGAGGTTCGCTGCGCCATCCTCATCGCCTCCCTCCGGGACAATTCCCAATTCTCGGTTCACTCTCTGAAGCAGTTGGTTAATCTGACGGCGTCCCCCATCCCTGACATCGATCAGTTCTGGGACGACGCTTGGACCGACATGAGCGACGGACCAGACATGAGCATCGGTGTTGCCGCGTTCCAGAATCGTGAGCGTCCACGCTTCACCTGGACACCCCGTGGATTACGCGCCGCGAAGTCCGCGTACCCAGGCTCCCGTCAAGGCGAACCAGGCAGCCCAGACGCCTGTACTGAGGAGGCAAAGTAGAAGATCTGGCCCCAGCGGCACTCGTCACGCGATCGCACGTTCCATCAGTTGTGGGACGGACCACCGCAAGATTCGGAGCAGTTCATCTCAACGCTCCGGGGCGCCATCAGCAACGAGCAGGCGCCGTCGCAGCATCGCGGACTGATGCAGGCACGGGTGCTAAACGACATCGCCCTGCGCGGGCGTGACGACCCAGAGCTGTGGTCCGATTCCCAAACCCCTGGCGACAACGCGGGGCACTTGGCCCCCACGCTGGACTTGCGGAACTGCCACTGAGGTCTCAGGTGCAGCGACTGGCATTTGGTTGAGGATCCTCGCACCCACAATCACGAAGTACCCGTCAACCTTGGCAGCGTAGAGTCGAATAATGGAAAGCGCGCTCATAACCGGAGCTAACAAGGGTATTGGCTGGGAAACGGCACGACAGTTGCTTCAACAGGGCTATTACGTATTCCTTGGCAGTCGAAGCATCCCGAACGGCGTTGACGCCGTTTCGAGGCTGCATGAATTGGGCCTCGACAACGTCGAATTGGTGCAACTCGACGTGACAGATCAGGAGTCGGTCGAGGCGGCACGACAAGCTGTCGGTGCCAAAACCAGTGCCTTAGATGTGCTCATCAATAATGCGGGAATGAGCGGTGGTCGTCCTCAGGGTGCGCTTGAGGCTGACATTGAAACTTACAAGACAGTATTCGATCTGAACCTCTTCGGAGTGGTCCGTGTGACACAGGCCTTCGTCGATCTACTTCGAAATTCATCGAATCCGCGAATTGTCAATGTCTCGTCAAGCCAAGGCTCGCTGACACTGGCGACGGACGAGGAGTCGGTTTACTACACGTCAAAGGGTGCCGTCTATCAGCCATCCAAAGCTGCCCTCAACATGTACACGATCGACCTCGCATACGAACTCCGTGATACTGCGTTTCAGGTCAACGCCGTAGACCCGGGCTTCACCGCGACCGACTTCAATAACCATCGCGGCACGGGATCGGTCGAGGTTGGAGGCGCACGCATCACGCGAGTGGCAACGCGTGCCCCCAATGGTTCAACCGGAATGTTTATCAGCGAGGAGCACGATCCGAAAAACGGTCGGATTCCCTGGTAGGCCAACGAGCCGGCTGACCCTGGTTTTGTACAAGCTCCCCGCGGGAACTGGTCCGTCGCCGTCATCACCCTGACCGAATCAAGAATCCCCTCTTAACGGGAACGGCCCAGTACCAGCTCGTGCCTCTGACCCGCCACCGTCCTGTACCACTAGACACGAACCGATGGGCTGATGGGAATCATCACGAGCGGCACGCTGTGGGCAACCGCCATCGACTACCTGAACAACTATGAAGAGCTCACCACGTGTCCGCCGAGCTCGTTGCGCGACGCACACTTCGCGCCGCGACTGATCCGCGTTCTTTCCGGATCAGCGCAGGCACGTGTGGAGCTGTGCGTGGTGGTGACAAAGTTGATCGGGGGGTGTGTAACGCGGAAAGTCCGGTAGCTGCCGATAGCCAGTGGCTCTCATCTGCGAGAATCTATGCCCGGAGGCCAGAGGGTCCGTCGTGCCAGTGCGTAACAGACCCTCGGGAAGGCTTGCCGGAGCTAGAATCCCGTTGGGGCCTCTGGCGTCGGCTCCCTCGATCTCTCTTTTTCTTCAACGCTGCGTCTGCGACTTAAACGCGGCAACCGTGCTTCCGGCTCGGCTTCCTCAGGGAGCACCCGTGTCTTGATGGCGTTCCGTATCGCGGCACCCTTTCGCCCGGCGACTCTTTTCTGTTGCCTGCGTATTAACGGTGCCAACAGGCATCCGCCCGCCAGCACCAGCTCACCCAAGATGTACTGGTGCACCGAGGGCCTGCAGCTAGTTCCCGTTACCTGGTCCGGAGGGGGTGCATTGCTGGGAAAGATAACCTAGTTCACTGACGTCGACCGGTGTTCCTCAGCCCAAGACGATGGCAAGCAATGGGAAAAATTGGAGGTTAATTCATGTGATACGGGTCACAACTATTGTTCGCAAGCGTAGCGTGGCTTATGCATCTAATCAGGAGGGGCACCATGGAACCAACACCAGCCATCATCGTCGGTTTGCCGGACTTGATGCATGCCGGGCGCGTCGAGGCCCGGAGCATCATGGCGGAGCATAAGGGAGACTATGTCGCCGAACATAGGGCCGTGCTCGGCAGGCTGACTGCAGCCGAAGTCATCAGCGACGAGGAAGCCGAGACGTTGCTCGGGCTCTACAAGATCGGATACGAGTCGGGCGAGCCAAAAGGCAACGCCCAGAGAGCCTATTTCGAAACCCGCGCTGTGTACGCCAAGATGCTCGCCAGCAAAAATGCCAGCCCAGTAGCACTTGTTCTTGCATCAGCGGCCCTGGGCTCCTTTGAACTGTCGGTGGACCCCGATGGCTCGACGACCATCACCATGGCAAGGCTCAGCTACGGCTCAAGCCTGGCTGGGATCGGCGCAGGCCTCGGAACGCTCTTTGGCGGCGTTGCAGGCGGCGTTCTTGGAGGTGCCATCGGCGGCTTCCTTGGCGGAATTGTGGACGACAAGAAGAATAAGGGCAAAACCTGACGCACGGACGTTGAGACCCCGCCCGGACCGGAACATGCCACAGCCGTGCGCGCGCAAGACCGGGCTGCCACCAGGCCTGACGAGCAAAGGACGGGCGAGCCTTTGCGGGCGTGAACCTGTACCACTTCACAGGCGGCCCCTGCGCTGAACTCTACTATCCGCAATTGCGCGTGATCCTAGAGTCGCCTCAAGTCAAAGGGCTCATGAGCCTGCCTGCCAGCGATCTGTTGCCGTTCGGCTTCGACTACCTCGCCGAGCAAGTCTTACTTCGGGCGTCCGAAGCCCTGTCGAGGAGAGGTCGGCTTAACCGCATGAAATGGCCGGTCCCGGCATCGGGGTGGGAACGGAAACACGAAGCCCTCCACGTTCAGTTGGTCCAGTCATGGATTTTACTCGTGTTAGTGACTAACATTGAGTGTGTGGAGAGACGGGATCGAACGCATGACTCGTTGCGGGAGGCCGCCTTGCTTCTGTTTGCTGAGCATGGGTATGACCGGACGACGACGGCGCAGGTCGCCAGACACGCGGGCTTGAGTGAGATGACGTTGTTTCGTCATTTCGCCTCCAAGGAGGCGTTGCTGTTGGAGGACCCCCTCGACCCGGTGATGGCGGATGAGGTGCGCGCCCGCCCCGTCTCCGAGAATCCCATGCGTGCCGTCGCGGAGGGTATCCGACAGGCGTGGTCGACGATGGCTGCGTCCGAGGTGGCTCATTTGCGGTGGCTGTTGGGGGTAGTGTCCGACACACCGTCGCTGCAGGGTGCGTTGGAGCGCAGCAGCGGCCAGACTGCATCTGCCCTCGCCGCCGCACTCGAGGACCGCGGCGTCGCAACATGTAAGGCGCGTCTGGCGTCGGCTGCGGTGATCGCTGGCCTGAGCAGGGCCCTGCTGGATTGGTCACGTGACGAGGAGTGCGACCTCGACGCGCGCGTGAACCTGGCGTTGGACATACTGGGAGGTCGCTAGCCATGCTCCACTTCGATGATGTTACCGCGACTTATCGCGGCGGCGAGGGAGTCTACGACCTCAACTTGTCCATCTCCCCCGACGAGATCGTCGCCCTGGTCGGCCTGAACGGTGCAGGAAAGACTACATTGATGCGTCTTGCGCTGGGGATGCTCCGTCCTAGTTACGGTGAGGTGCGGGTGCTCGATCATCCCCTCGCTACCCTCCCGGGCAGGATGTGGCGCGACGTCGGACACCTCGTCGAAGCTCCGTTGGCCTATCCCGAACTCACCGTTCGCGACAATCTTCGCATCGCTTGCCGCCTCCAGGGTACCGACCCACAGGTCGCGGCTGAGTCACTTGCACGGTGGGACCTCACCCAGCTCGCCGACCGGCGGTTCCGGCAGCTGTCGATGGGCAACCGGCAGCGAGTCGGACTCGCGGGAGCGTTGCAGCACCACCCCCGGCTGATCGTGCTGGACGAGCCCAGCAACGCCCTCGATCCTGCTGGCGTCATCACACTGCGCGACCTCCTGAGAGAGCGGGCGCGCGAGGGCGCGGCGGTGCTCGTCAGCAGCCACCACCTCGACGAAGTCGCCAGAGTTGCCGACCGCATCCTCGTCATGAACTCGGGAAGCCTCATCGGTGAACTCGATCCCCATGGCAGTGAGCTGGAACGCTCTTTCTTCGAGACCGTTCGCCGCGACGACGCCATGCGCGATGCCGATCAAGAGGAATCATCATGAAGGCCGCAGTCTTGGTGGAGGCCCTCAAACTGAGGCGCTCCCTCGTCGGGGTCATCGCCACGATCGCCGTCGTGGGCGGAACAATCGCGCTTCTCGGCGGAATCACGGCAGCCTTGGCGAGCGGCAACCCGGAAGTCATCGCCAAGGCTGGACCCGGCGCAGCGCTCGACTGGACGGGGCTCTTGTCGTCCGCCACCCAGATTACAGCCGCCGGCGGGCTGCTGGGCTTCGGTGTCGTCCTCGCTTGGCTGTTCGCTCGCGAGTTCACCGACGGCACCATTGCCGGCTTGTTTGCCTTGCCCGTCGGACGTGGTCGAATCGCGATCGCGAAACTCATCGTCTACTCGATTTGGGTCATCACCGTTAGCATCACCCTCACCGGATGCCTTGCCGTGTTGGGACTCATCCTTGGCTACGGCTTCCCAAACGCTGATGCATGGGCGGGCCTCGGACGCCAATTTGTCCTCGTCGTGCTGACGGGGGCGGTCGCCACGCCTACGGCGTGGGTAGCCACCGTCACTCGCTCGATACTGGCAGGTGTCGGCTGCACCATCGGACTAGTGGTCATCGCCCAGGTCAGCGTGCTGGCCGGGGCGGGCGGCTGGATGCCGTTGGCTGCACCCGCACTTTGGGCGATGAGCCATGGTGCTGGGGTCACGGTTGGGCAACTCACGCTCAGCCTTGTGCTGGCCATGGTGTTCGCCACGCTGACGCTCGTTAGCTGGGACAGGCTGCAGATGAACCGATGATCCCGTGCCACCAGCCGCCATCCCTGAACGGCTGGACCCAACCCAGTGAAGGACCGGGTTGCGGGACAACTTTTGTCGGCCGTTGTATCAGCTTCCGGAGGAACCACTTCACCGTATGCCGCTCCTCTGATTTTATGGGGACATGAAGCTTCTTATTCTTGGGGGTACTGCCTGGCTTGGTCACGAGGTCGCACGTCAGGCGGTCGATCGCAACCACGATGTGACGTGTCTTGCGAGAGGGGAATCAGGTTCCAGCCCAGAGGGTGCATCACTCATTCAGTCGGACCGGGACAAAGACCTAGGGCTCGAATCAGTGGCAACCCTCCAGTGGGATGCGGTTGTGGACGTATCCCGCCAGCCGGGGCAGGTGAAACTGGCAGTTCGAGATCTTTGCGCGGCTCGTTACTACCTCTTCGTTTCCTCTGGCAATGCATATGCAAGCCAAGGGCGGCTGGGACAAGACGAAGACGCACCACTGCTTCCTCCGCTCGAATCAGATGTCATGGAAACGATGGAATCCTACGGACAGGCAAAGGTCGCATGCGAGCAAGCCGTCATCGGAGGGTTCGGCTCCGAGAACTGCATGATCGCCCGGGTAGGCCTGATCGGAGGACCCGGCGATAATTCCGGACGCACCGGGTACTGGCCGTTACGGTTTGCCCATCCCGCCGTGGCAAACGGCACGGTGTTAATACCCAACGCTCCAACGCTGCCCACACAAGTGATTGACGTTCGAGACCTGGCTGCCTGGCTTGTCCACTCCTGCGAAAAGCGACTCAGTGGGGTCTATAACGTGATGGGAGAAACGCAGACGTTCGAGGAATACATTGCCGCCGCCAGGGCAGCGGCCCACCATAAAGGCCGAGTCTTGACCGCCGACGCAGAATGGCTACACTCCCACGGAGTAGGGGAATGGGCAGGCCCGAAGTCTTTACCCTTATGGCTGAGCAATCCGGACTGGTTAGGAATGAACGCACGCACCAACAAGCGGGCGAAGAATGCAGGCTTGGCATTACGTCCGCTCGAAGAAACACTGAACGCCACGTTAAAGTGGGAAGAAGAGGCTGGCATCGACAGGCCAAGGCGTGCCGGGCTCACCGATGAGGAAGAAGTGGACCTGCTCACTGAGCTGGTCTCAACCAAAGTCTAATTTTGTCTGCCCTGCATTCTGCAGCTGCGGCCAAAGGTAAGCGGATGGATCATCTCAGCCCTCGACGACGGGCATCGGCATACCTCCCCCGTGCACGGAAGGGGCGATGCTGGCTCCTGAAATGGACGCTGATCTCCGAACCGGTCACATCGACGTAACGGTGAACCGAGCAGCATCGCCACGGCGGCCCAGGCACGTAGGTACTTGATCGCCTACGTAGGGATCGGAGCAGGCCGTCTACGTTGCGGTGTCGATCATGCCGGTGGTGCGTGGGTGTCGACGTCCCGCTGGGTATTGTTTGGTACGGGTGGTTGGATTTGTCGGCGTTCTCAGCGGCCCCGACTCGATATCTGTTGGATCGCCCACCCGTTTCCGTCTGGGTCGGATAAGAAGATCACCCCGACGTTGTCGAGGGGATGCGCGGTCGGTTCGGGGTTCTCACCCAAGACCTGCACTCCGCTGGTCTCGACCCCGCGTTCGGTGAGGATCCGGTGCGCTCGTTCAATGTCGGACACCACCAGCTGCAGACCCTTCACCGTGCCAGGAGGCATCTCGACCACCACCCCGCCGGTACCGAACACGATCGAACACCCGGACCCTGGAGGAGTGAGCTGGACGACTCGTCGACCTTCGCCAAGGGTGTAGTCATGATCAAGGTGGAACCCGAGCTGGTCGCGATAGAACGCCTTTGACCGGTCAAGGTCCGAAACCGGGACCACCACCACTTCGAGGGTCAAGTTCATCTCGTCGTCTCTGTCCATGCCGCAAACCTACCGGCCCCTTCGATTCCGTGACAAGAGCAGGCAGCCGTTCCACGTGCAAGAGTGAGTAGGAGGGGCATATAACACAGCAGGCCAGGAAGAAACGGCGCTCGGATTCTACGAGAACGCTCTCGCGGCTATCCGCTCGCTGTGATCTTCTTTCGGGTCACGAGGTGCCGAGTGAAGGTTCCCTCTCCGGCGGCCGGGCTGGGTCGGGATCCGGTCTCGATTGCACGGTCACAGCTGTCGGCAAAAACTCAATGTCGGGGTCCGAATCGTCGGACTCGCCGCGGGGGCCGGCTGGATGTCGTTGCGAACCAGGACGCGTCGTCCCAACATCCCGGCCGTCCTTGACAGGCGCCGCCCGTGCTATCCGAGGGTGTTGACCTGCGGCCAGAGGCGGGTCCATGACATTGTGCGTCCGGTGCACCACTGGACGGGCGCGCCGTCTTCTGAGTTGTCGACGCCGGGTGGGCTGTGCAGCCGCGCGCGCAGGGTGCAGGTGGCGTACCAGGTGCGGAGTTGAGCTGCCGGGAAGTCGCCGACGACGACGGCGTCGGTCGCCGACTCCGGTGGCGGACCCCAGTACCAGAAAGCGTTGTCCCCTGAGTACACCGGCGGCAGTGGTGTGTTGCCGCTGGCCCGGGCGAGAGAGAGCGCTCCCGCCTCCCCATAGTTGGACGCCAGAACGACCGTGTGCGCTAGCTGCCCAGGCGGGAGCGCAGCGGTCACCGTGTTTACCGTGCGGACGTACCCGTCCCAGCCGACGGTCTCGCCCATGTCCGGGTTCGGGCCCATCCCCACAGTGAACAGCGCGGAGCCCACCGGAAACACGGGCAGGGTCAGACCGACAGTGATGATGATCGAGACGGCTACCAGCACCCCGCTTAGGATCCGGCGCCAGAGCCGCCGACACGCCCAATCCACCACTGGCCCCGACCCGGCCGCCATCAACGCCGGATAGAATGCAGCCGGGTAGTACGCCTTACCGCCACTGACAAGCATCAACGCCAGGAAGATGAGGAAACCGGCAGCCAGCCAGCCGTACCGGTTTCGCCGCCAGGGCATTCGCAGCAGCCGCAGCACACCGATGATCAGCACAATACAGATCATCGGCCCGATCTCGAGCGCCGTGACCGGGATCAGATTCTCGCGGGGCGTGGAGGATCCCGAACCGCCGCTCGCGATGTCTTGGGCGATGGTCAGTTGCGGCCAGTCGTGGGCGGCCTGCCATAGAAGGTTGGGTGCGGCCAGCACCGCTGCGATCACGGACGCTACCCACGGCTTGACGCTGGCCAGCGGCCGGCGCGGGCCAAGAATCAGGACGCCGGCCAGGCAGCACACCATCACCAGGGCCGCAAGTACCTTGATCTCCATGGCCACCCCGGTCAGCACACCGAAGCCGATCCACGGCGCCCAACGCTGCGGATTCGCCCGTAACGCCCGGATCAACATCCACAACGCCGCGGCCGTCGTGAGCATGTCGAAAACTGTGGTCCCGAATAAGTGCCCAGTCGCCAGCACGATCGCGAGCAAGGCTGTTGCTGCGGCTGCGCCGGTCTGGTGAGCCCGCGAACTCGAGAACTCCCGCCCGATCAGCCCACCAATCACCACGTAACCGCCAGCGGCCAGGGCCGGGAGAAGACGAAACGCCCACAAGTTCCCGCCAACGAGCGCATACCAACCCGCCGCCAAATACGGAACGAGCATAGGATTATCCGGCGCCGCGATCCCCGGATGCTGCCCGGTGACCACGAAGTAATACTCGTCGCGGTGGAACCCATACCGATCCGCGACCACCATCAGGCCGACCACTAACAGGCCCGCGATCACCAACACACCCGACGGCAACCGCGCACCCCGAGTCTGACCAACCCGAACCGTCACTCTGCAAGCCTAAGCGGGCAGTGCGCAGCTGAAAAGGATTCATGGCGCAGCCATACGTCAAATCTTCTTCACAACACGTGACGCTGTGGATCGTGGTGCACAAGAAATAACCGAAGCGCTGGAACGGCCCGTTGCGGTTGCCCCTTGAAGACGTGGCGGCCTGGAAGTAGCGAAGCGAGCGACGGCGGTCAGGCTAACGGTGTCACCATCATTCGGTATCTGCGTGTCAGGGTCAGTCTGAGCCGAAGGATTCCGCCGCCCGCCGGTTCATCTCCTCGGCCGTTACGTACTCGATGCGTTGGCTTAGCATCCATTGATGACCGAACGGGTCGCGCAGGCGGCCACCCCGCTCACCGTAGAACTGATCCGCCAGCGGGTATATCACCTCGGCGCCCGCCGCGACAGCGCGCTCCCAGACATCGTCGACATCAGCCCAGTAGGTGGCCATGATCGCACTGACCGCCCGGCCGAGCGACGGGGGCGCCTGGGCCGGGCCACCGTCACCGGTTTCCTCAGTGATCATCACCACCGAATCGCCGATGCGTACCTCGGCGTGAATCACAGCACCGCCAGGATCGGTAAACCGCTTCCCGACTTCCTCGGCGCCGAAGGCGGCGCGATAGAACTCGATCGCGCTGGCACCATCGCTGACAACCAACCGAGGCGAAACGGTGTGCAGATGTTCCGGAACGGGGGTGACTGTCGATTGCTGCTCGGTCATACCGTGCCTCCTCGTGGGCTCGCAGATGTCAGCGATGGTACCCGCCGGGCCGCCCTGAAACCAGCCCGGTCACGATCCCGAATGCGAGAAGATCCCGATATTGCCGACCTCTGGTCTGCGGTCACCGAACCCACCCGTCTCGCCCGCTGGGACGCCGCCGTCGAAGGCGATTTACGCGTCGGCGGCACCTTCCATGCGGAGTTCACCAGTACCTGGGAAGGACCCGGACATGTCGAGGTCTGCGACGCCCCCAACCACATCCTCCTGACCATGGAGCCGGGGGCCGACGTCGAGGCTGTCATCGAGGCGACCCTCACCGCGGAGGGCCAGCGTATGCGCCTTGTCGTCGAAGAGCGCGGGCTCCCCCTCGACGCCCTGCACTTGCACGGCGCCGGCTGGCAGGCGCACTTCGACGACCTCGCCCGCTATCTCGCCGGCAGCGGATCTGCATGGAAGGCGCGCTGGCAAGAACTGACGCCAGCATACGAGGCGCTGGACCTCCCGTAGCTCTTTACCTCGACCCCGTTGGAGCGGACTGGTCATCGAGGCGCGGCCGGAAGAGCCGTCTGCTCCCCGTTTCGGCGAGAGGCTGGAGAACAGCAGCCGGGGGCGGCTCAATCTCTCGACCCCCCGTTGAATGCCGAGTGGAGAAACGGCGCTAATTCTGCCGTGCTCAGGCAAGGACCGAGCCGCCAGCTACGTCGAGGGTGATCCCGCTGATCCAGCCCGAGCCCGCGGAGGCCAGGAACAGCGCGGCGTCAGCGACGTCGTCGGGAGTTCCGAGACGCTGGATCGGATGGGCTTGGCGAAGCTGGTCTTGGATGGCCGCCGGGATCCGTTCCCGGTTGCGTTCGGTCAGGATCGTCCCCGGCGCAATGCAGTTTATCCGGACGCCGGAGGGGCCGGCCTGGAGTGCCACCTCCTTGGTCAGCAGCTCGATCCCGGCCTTGGCAGCGGCGTAGGCGATCGGCGAGCCGGCGGTGGGGCGGCGAGCGGCCGACGATGACATGGTGATGATGATTCCCCGGTGCCGGTCTTTCATCCCGGGCAGGAATGCCTTGATGGTGAAGAAAGTGGTGGTGAGGTTGGCGTCGATCGAGGCCCGCCACCCGTCCCCGGTGATGTCCTCGACCGGCCCGGGCGGGATCGGGTTTCCTCCTGCGTTGGCGACGAGGATGTCGATCATCCCGAGATCGTCCTCGATGTCCGAACGCATGGCATCGATCTGTGCGAAGTCAGTCAGATCGGCGAGGACCGAGATGGCTTTCCCGCCCGCCGTCGTGATCTGCTCCCGTACAGCATCGGTGGCTTCGCCGTTGCGTCCATGGACAGCCACGGCCGCGCCCTCGGCGGCAAAACGCCGCGCGATTGCCGCACCGATACCCCGCGAGCTTCCGGTGACCAAGGCAACCCGGCCTCGTAACTGCGTCATTGATCTTCATCCTTTCTTTCCTCGGGCAACTTCCCTTTCCTGGGGAAGTTCTTGCAGCCCTGCGGTCATCCCATGCCGCCGTGAGCTCCTCGGCCACACCGGCCAACAGGAGGGCCCGCGGAAGAATGAGTAGCCAATCCAGCGGCGTTACTGTGGGGAACCTGGCCATGTCGGATGCATTCCGCACGACCTCCAGCGCTGGCGCCCAGAAGCTTCCGGCGATCAGGCCGATGGGTGCGTATACGGGTGCGCCGGCTACGAGTAATGCAAGCCAGGCGAGGAGCCCGATACCGAAGTCTCGGCCGACGGTGTATTGGAGGTGGATGCGATCGCGACGGCCGTGGACATCGCAAGCCAGAGCCCGACGACGGCGAGCACACTGCGCCCCTTGACCGGCGATCATCGTTTCTCTCTCCGTAGCACGTCGTGCCGATTGCGGGGCAGCAGAAAACCAACAGTGACTAGCCATCCCAATCCCAGGAATCGGCAGAACTGCAGTAAAAACGTCAGCTCTGGAACCAGCATTACCAAGAATGAGATTTCGGCAAGCGCCGCGATGATGAGCCCGACCCAGGCGAGCCATCGGGGAATCAAGTGCAGGATCAGCGACGGCACGCCGATCCCGGCAATGAGGAGCCCGATGCCGCCGACGAATCCGATCCCTCCCAGCGCAAAGACAAGATAGTCGAGAGTATGAAGGACCGCCGGTGACTGACCGGCGACGGGCTGCCCGACCGTCCAGGTCAGCAGCCCAGAAAGAGCGAGAAAAACGGATGCTGCGATCCCGCCGAAGAACGCGATGTTAGGACCCGGAACTCTGACGCCTAGTCTCAGCAGCCGGGCATAGCTCGTGGCCGCGTAGATGCCCAGTGGGACCGATGCTGCGAACACCAGGAATCCCGTTGCCACGACGGCGTCGCGGTGCGTCGTCAGGTAGCCGGTCACAGCCTGCGGCGACTGGAACGGCGAGATGAAGAACTGCCCGCCCGCGATCGCCGCGGGTAGCAGCACGGCCCCAACGGTCAGGATCAGGGTAACCGCCGCGAGGATGCCAGCATTAGGCCCGTCAGGTCGGCGGCGGCCCTGAGGCCGCTCCCCGTAATCGGGCACTCCCCCTCCTCGAATGGCGGAGCCGCTCATATTCTCACCATCATCTTTTGCATCATGTGTATAATCATTCATTCAATGAATGATTGTGTCAATGCTCTATAATTGGGATATGTCCAACCCCACCCGTCCTGCGCGCATTGGCTTCCTGCTCTCCCAACTCGGGACTCTAGCGGCCAACTTGTTCGCGGCAAAGACGCGAGAACTCGGCATTACCCCCGCGGAAGCCGGGGTTCTGCGCATCCTCGGACGGCAGGCCGGAATCAACCAGCGCGAACTCGCCGAGAGACTCGGTTTAGCACCGAGCCGCATGGTCGCGCTCATCGATTCCCTACAGGCGGCAGACCTCGTGATCCGGTCGCGAAGCGAAACCGACCGCAGAAGCCAAGAACTCCAACTCACCGAGCGGGGCCGGGTGCTGCTCGTCAGCCTGAGGGCGGTTGCCGAGGCTCAAGAAGCGGAAATCGCCGAGGGACTTGACCCTGCCGACCGCGCGCACCTCTACGAGCTACTCCGCAGACTCAGTGCCGCTCGTGGCCTCGACAGCGACGTACACCCCGGATATCGCCGCTGAACACACGATCGTCAAGCGAACCAAGCGGCTAACATCCGATGCAAGGAGCACCTTTTGGCTCCACGCCAACCTGAGTGCCGCTGCGACAATGAACGCTGACAGGACCGAGATCACGATCGATGCCAACTTCACCAGTGAGGGAACAGAGCAGTCATGACAACGGCAACATCCGTCGGCAAGATCAGGCTCTAGATGTCGACGTCGGTCGACGGTTCATCACCGGCCCGCAAGACGGACCCGGGCACGGGCTCGGCGGGAACGGGCCCGAGGGCGGGGGTCGACCCAGCCTTTCACCGTGCGGGCTATGGCCCAGAGGCCGAGGTGTTCGGCACGATGATGGCGCCGGGGCAATAATCACGGGACGGCGCACCTTCGATCACCCCGGCGGGTGGTCCGGCGATCACCACGACGTGTCCCCGTGTTCGACCCGACCCGTGCGGTTCCCGATGGAGAACCTCCGACCTGGCAACGACCGGCCACTGGAGCGGGTTCGACTTGGATCCACCCATCTAAGCGATGATCGCCGGCATCTGCGCCTCAAGCAGCCAGCAAAAAGCGGCGCGCTCACATCGCATCATTGGCCCTGCCGGGTAACTCCGGGGCGTCAAAGGGCGCGTCAGCGTCGCGATCGACCGTGGATCTCTGACGAGAGCTGGAACCACCGCTGAAACCCAGGCTGAACAGGATCGAGGTCAATGACCAAATTCGGAGAATTCCCTTCCGGATGGCTGGTCTTTTCTGCGTCACACGCGATCGACATCGTGTTGTCCAAGACGCCGTTGTGGTGCCGCTGGTAGGTTGGTCGTTGTGCCGCCGCAAGAGCGGGAGGTCCCCCGGCGGGGCGTTTCAAATTCGGGGGTTTTAATGTCGCGTGAGTTGGTCTGGACCGGTTTCATGTCCCTTGATGGCGTGGTGGATTCACCGGGCGGCCAGGTAGAGGGGCACCGGAGTGGAGGGTGGGTGCTGACAACGGAGTTCGTAGCGGACGCATACTCGCTGAAGGGCGAGGAACTGGCTGGAACGACGGCGCTGATGTTCGGTCGCCGGAGCTACGAAATGTTCGCTCCATTTTGGCCCGCCTCCCAAGATCACGCAGATTACAAGAACCTACCGAAGTATGTGGTGTCTACCACGCTGCGCGAGGACGCCCTCGTCGACGACTGGGGCACGCTTACGATTCTGCGCTCCGTCGACGATATCGCCGCACTTAAGGAGACCGACGGCGGGGCGATCTTCATTCATGGCAGCGCGGAGCTTGCCCGCAGCCTGTCGGACGCCGGACTCATCGACCGGTACAACGTGCTCGTATTCCCCGTGCTGCTCGGCGCTGGCAAGACCGTCTTCAGCCGTGCCGACAGGGAGCAACAGAAGTTAGTGTTGCGTGACTGCGCCGCATACTCAAATGGTGTCGTGAAAGTGGTCTACGAAGTCGCTCATTGATGGGCAAGCGCGACGGCGCCGCCCAGTCCGCCACGGAACTTGCCAGCCGTTCGGCCGCGTGTCGCCGAAGCGAACTGCCCGACAGCGCCGGAGTCAGACGCATGGCCGCAAGAAATCGGGCGTTCAGTGTTCAACCTGTTGCGGCTGCGGCGCGGCCCTCGCATACCGCTGCCACTGCGACTCGCTCACACCGAGATCCAAAACGGCACCCACGCCCGGCGTGCTGACCACTGTTCGTGACGGCTCAACGTCGAGAATCTCACGCAATCTGTCGGCGAATGCCTCGGGCTGGCCATAGTATCCGGAGTCTTCCGCCGCGAATCCCCCGTGGTGGCTCGGAAACCGCGCGATTGTTGCGAGCCAGGAGGTCATCCCGATGAAGGCCGCCACCCACGACGTCGTAGACAGTGTCTGCCCGACCTGTATCGATGGTGTAAGTCTTCATAACTGGCTCGTCGCCTGCGCGTATCAGTTGTTGCTCTCACTGAAACCTACTGCGTCAAGAGCAAACGATCCAACAACCGTGAATCCTATCGGTCCGATTCACTCCCAACTATGCGTCCGCAGGCACAAAAGCCCTGGTCCGACTTTATGCACCGTGGGGACGGCGTTATCGGAGTCATACGTAGCATGATGCGGGCACCGAGAGTAGGATGCGCGCATGTCCACCTCGGCCTATGAATGTGAACGTACTGCCGCAGCCACTCCCGCCCATCAGGCAGCCGGCCGGATCTGCCTGCTCAAGAAAGAACACCGAACTCTGCGGGCAACAATAGTCCAGCGGACCGCCTCCATGGCACCCCTCTTCGGCTTCCTTGTGGCCGCCGTCGCACTGTCCATCAAGCTTGCGCCCCGCTAGGGAGAAATCATGTCTCGTCCACGAAACCGAACTGCCGTCGCTGCTTTTGTCGTGGGAGGCGTCTTGAGCGGCTGCACGTCCACACCAGCCCCCCTGATCACCCCAGCACCTTCCAGCCCAGCGCCTTCCAGCTCTCCGCTGAGCACCGCCGCAACCACCGGCACGCCGTCTGCTCCCACCCCCAGCGCCGAGGCCTGGCCGAGCGCCGAGGTCAGCCTGCCGGCTACGGGCGCAGCTACGGCAGGCTCGTACTTGACGGACATCAGGGTTGCCGGCCACCCTGAAGGAAACTTTGACCGTATTGCCCTTGACTTCCGAGGTCAAGGCCCGGATGTAAGAGCTTCCTATGTCTCGACAGTTTTCACTGACGCCTCAGGCCTCCACATCGAACTCGATGGGAGCGCTTACCTGCGACTGGCGTTCAGGGCCACCGCTCATGATGAGGCGGGTCAGCCGACGCTTGTCAATTGGCCACATCAACCGGCTTCAACAGGCTTACCGGGTCTACGGTCCTACGTCATGACCGGTGACTACGAGGGCGTGTTGTCCATTGCCTTGGGGCAAGCCACCAAAGCCGGCTTCAAGGTCGGACAGGTAGGCTCCGGTGACACTACGACGATCTACGTGGACGTCCGCCGTCCGTAGCGGCACATGGGGCCGTATGCCTGGGAGGAATTCACCACTGTCGCTGACTGACTCCCGGCAGTCGAAAACTACTGAACGAAAACGCCGGATACACCGATATTGAGATAGCCCTTCGAAATCTGTTCATAGCGGGGCCGGCGTTGGGCTCTTACGCGAATGCTTCGATCAGGGCTGTGGGTCCGGTCGGCTTCATGAACGGCCACAGGAATGGGCTGTCGGTAGAGATGGATACTAGGATGCACGACACGACGCCCGCATCGCCGGCACTTACTGTGGGTGCTAGTCCGAAAATAGGGTGACACTTCCGGGGATGTCCGCACGCGCTTGTTGCCGGGCACCGCTGTGATGTCGGCTGAAGTCTGGGTAGGGTCAGGCGGCCGGGGTGAGGGTTACGGTGTAGCCAAGGGCTTCGAGCTGGCGGATGTGGTTGTGCTTCTGCGTATCCGGGTTGGTCTTGCCGGAGTAGTAATCGGGGCCCAAATCGTGGAACCTGGTGTCCGGACTCCGCAGCAGGTGCCAGATGATGACGAGGATGGAGCGGCCGATAGCGACGATGGCGCGTTTCTTCCCTCGCCGCCGGGCGATCCGCCGGTAGCGTTCACCGAGGAAGGTCTTGGTGCGTCCGGCGTTCACGGCCGCCTCGCCCAGGATCCGGGCCAGGTAACGGTTGCCGTGCCCGGTGGAGCCGTTGCCCTTGTTTTTGCCGGCGGAGGACTTGATCCCTGGAGAGAATTTCGCCCAGGAAGACAGGTGCCCGGAGGTGGGAAAGATGGACATGTCGGTCCCGATCTCAGCTAGGATGACCGCGGCGGCAACGGCACCGATACCCGGTATCTCAACCAAACTCTCCGCCTGCGGGGCGAAAGGGGCCAGCTGCACCTGAATCTGCTCGTCAACGGCGGCGATATCGGCATCGATACCATCAACCCGGGCCAGCATCCGCTTGAGCAGGAACCTGTGATGGTCATCGAAGTGTCCGGTGAAAGCCTCCTCCAGCTGGCTGATCTTCGCCCGCAATCGTGAATGGGCCATCTGCGCGAGCACTTTGGGATCGCGTTCACCGGCGATCATCGCAGCCATCATTTCGCGGCCGGAAACGCCGAAAATATCCGAGGCAACGGTCGAGAGTTTGATGCACGCATCCTCCAGTAGTTTCTCGACCCGGTTCTTCTCCGCCGTTCGCGCACCGACCAGGTCTATCCGGTACCGGGTCAGATCCCGTAACTGCCGGATCGGCCGGGGCGGGACGAAACTGGGTCGGAGCATCTGCCGTTCGGCGACCTTGCACAGCCAGACCGAATCCAAGACGTCGGTTTTAGGCCGGCCGGGCAGGTGCTTCACATCACGGGCGTTGACCAGCCAGACCTGCAGGCCGTGCGCCTCCAGCATGTAGAACACCGGCCTCCAGTAGTCACTGGTCGCCTCCATCACGACCCGCTCGACGCGCAAGTCAACGAGGTGGTTGGCCAGCTCCGTCAACGACCGGGTCATCGTCGAATGCGTCGAGACCTCCTGGAGCCTCTTGGACTTGCCGGGCCCGGGGACCCGGACACAACACACGACTTCGGCCTTGCCGATATCCACACCGGCAACCCTGGCAATAATCTGTTCCTCATCAATCGATTCGACCAACACGGTGCCTTCATCTCCTCGCCACACGCGTTCACCAACAGAACCGCGGTCACCGGCGGGGTCCCATATGGGCCGGGTGAAAACAGAAATCTAGTCCTCGTGCTCATCGATAGGCAACAGTGAAGGGCCCACAACGTGATCCCAACGCCAGGCTAGTCGACGGTCTGAACGAACCATAGAACTCCGGCGTCAACAAAGGCGACCACAAGGATATTTTCAGCCCGGAACGGGCGCCCCGCAAGGGACACATAGGCTAGTCGTTACTAACGGGCATACGGCCCCGGTCTTCGAATCCCTTGTCGGCAATGGATTCGGTGAATGTCCAATGACCCCACGGGTCGGGATCCAGCCCGGGGCCATTTTCCGGTTGCGCCGCCCATGATCTTCCACCTCGGTGCGGATTTGGCCCGGTAGTCGACGTGCTGCACGGTCCTCCTCGGCCACGACAGTGCCTCGAGAAACGCCGTCCGCCCATCGTCGACGGCACTGATCGTCCCGGCGGAAAGTGTGCGTTGCCGGCACCAGATCCCACGGACACAGCCTGCAAACGCGACCGCAGTACCAGCAGATGTAAGCAGCAGTTAAATTACTCTCCCGGCGCCCTGGGACTGCGGTGTATCCTTTCGCTTAAAAGGTTTTTTGCGGTTCCGTTCAGTTTCAGCACGGGAGCATGAGAACAGTGGCAACTCCAAGTGGGCAGGTTT
>JALYUK010000146.1 GCA_030853805.1 Actinomycetota bacterium
ACACGGGCGAGTTGCTGCCGGTCGGTTCTGGCCCGTTGGCCCTGAACCTGTCTGCCGACAGTGACCCCCGTCGCCAGCTGGCGCAGTGCGAACCGGGCGGTGAGCCCAGCCTCGGCGGGCACACGGCGCCCACCGGCCCGAGTTTGAAGGTGCCCGATCTGGACCTGCGTGAGCGGGTCGTCGCCGGTGTGCTGGTTGTGCTGATCGTGGCTCTCGGCTTCTTCCCGAAGCCGGTGCTCGACATCATCCGTCCCGCAACCAACGCAACCATGCAGCTGGTCCAGATGACCGATCCGGCGCCCAGCGTCCCGAGCAGTCAGGTGAACTCGAAGTGATTGCCGCCGCAACCGGCTTCTCCCAGGTCAAGATCGAATACGCCGCCGTCCTGCCCATGCTGGTGGTCCTGGGCGCGGCGATGGTGGGTGTCCTCGTCGAAGCATTCGCGCCGCGTACTTTGCGGTACGCCTTACAGGTAGGCGTCACACTCGTCGGTCTTCTCGTCGCATTTCTGGCCTTGGTGCTGGGCGCGAAGAATCATCAGGCCGTGACAGCGGGCGGCTCAGTCGTCATCGACGGTCCGGCGCTGATGTTCCAGGGCGCAATCCTGGTGCTGGCCTTCCTGGCGGTCATGGTGATGTCCGAGCGGTTCCAGGGGTCCTCGCTGGACGCCTTCACGCAGTCCGGCGCCTCCGTGCCGGGGTCGCCGATGGAGACGAACGCTGTCCGCCTGGGAGCGACCTCGACAGAGGTCTTCCCGCTGGTGCTGTTCGCCGTCGGCGGGATGATGCTGTTCCCGGCGTCCGGTGACCTGCTGACGGTCTTCATCGCGCTGGAAGTACTGTCATTGCCGCTCTATATCCTGACCGGCCTGGCTCGTCGTCGTCGGCTGCTGTCGCAGGAGGCTTCGATGAAGTACTTCCTGCTCGGCGCCTTCTCCTCGGCGTTCTTCCTCTTCGGTGCGGCACTCGTCTTCGGGTTCGCCGGTTCGCTGAACTTCTCCAGTATCGCCGCTGCTATCGCCACTGGCGGGGACCGCGACGGGATCCTGATCCCGGGTGTCCTGCTGGTTGCGGTAGGGCTGCTGTTCAAGATCGGCGCGATTCCGTTCCACGCGTGGACCCCGGACGCCTACCAGGGCGCACCGACCCCGGTCTCGGGTTTCATGGCCGCCTGTACGAAGGTTGCGGCGTTCGGAGCTTTCCTACGCGTCTTCTATGTCGCGTTTCCCGGTATGGCGTGGAACTGGCAGCCGGTCGTGACGGTCGTCGCGATCCTCACGATGGTGGTCGGTGCAGTCATGCTGGTCACCCAGACCGACATCAAGCGACTGCTGGCCTACAGCTCGATCGTGCAGGCCGGTTTCATCCTCGTCGGTGTCGTGGCGTTGGACCGGGCGGCAGTGACCGGAACAGTCGTATATGTCGTGACCTACGGTCTGGCGACGATCGCTGCTTTCGCACTCGTCGCCATGGTGCGCTCCGGTGGTAACGAAGCCACCCACCTGTCCCAGTGGGCCGGGCTCGCCAAGACGAACCCGGTTGTCGGCGGGCTCATGGCGCTGATGATGATCGCGTTCGCGGGTATCCCGTTGACCTCGCTCTTCACGGCGAAGTACGCGATCTTCTCGGCCGCAGTCGGGCACGGTGGCACCTGGCTGGCGGTGATCGGTGTGGTCTTCAGCGCTGTCGCGGCGTTCGTCTACGTGCGCGTCGTGGTGCTGATGTACTTCTCCGAACCCACCGGCGACACCGTCGTGCTCTCGCCCTCCGTGTTGAGTGCCGCCGCGATCACCGCGTGCGCTGTGCTGACCGTTGCGCTGGGTGTCTTCCCTTCGCCGCTGCTGGACATGGCCAACCATTATTCGCAGTTCATGCGATGAACGACGTGCGAGGGCTGTTGCATTGAGTGTCGTGCCCGAGATCGGTGATGCACTCGACGAGAAGTTGCGCGAGGGCCTGGAGTTGGTCGATCAGCGACTGGCCGAGGTTGTCCGCCACGACGACGAGTTCATTCGCGGCGCATCGCATCACCTGCTGGACGCGGGTGGCAAGCGGTTCCGTCCGTTGCTCACGCTGCTGGTCAGCGAGTTGGGCACCGGGCGCAACGAGCAGGTCGTTGACGCAGCGGCTGGTGTCGAGCTGACCCACCTCGCGTCGCTCTATCACGATGACGTGATGGACGAGGCGACCCTCCGCCGCGGAGTGAGAGCAGCCAACCTGGCCTACGACAACTCCACCGCCATCCTCATCGGCGATCTCTTGTTCGGGCGGGCATCGCAGCTGGTTGCCGGTCTCGGATCCGAGGCGGTCCGCATCCAGGCCGACACGTTCGTACGGTTGTGCGCCGGTCAGATCGAGGATGACCGCCAGGCGCCCGAGGGCGCGGACCCGACGGAGTACTACCTGCAGGTGCTCGCGGGGAAGACCGGCTCGCTGATCTCCACTGCGGCCCGCTACGGCGGCATGTTCGCTGGAGTTCCGGCCCCGACGATCGAGCTGCTGGCTCGTTACGGTGAGTTGCTCGGGATGGTCTTCCAGCTGTCCGACGACGTGCTGGACGTGGCCTCCGACCGCGAGGAGTCGGGGAAGGAAGCCGGCGCTGATCTGCGGGAAGGTGTCACTACCTTGCCGGTCCTGTACGTCCGCAGCTCCACCGACCCGGCCGATGCCCGCCTGCAGGACCTTCTCTCGCGGCCGTTGACCGATACCGGTGAACACACTGAAGCGCTGGGATTGCTGCGGGCCCACAAGGCGATGCAGCAGGCGCAGGACCACACGATGGCAGTCGCCATGCAGGCCGTACGCCTCCTGGACGGGTTGCCCGACGGCGAAGCAGTGCGTGCTCTGCGCGCCCTCCCACCGTCCGTAGCTGCGCGCACCGCCTGATCGCTGCGGGGCCCACCCGCCGAGTGGCATATGCATGTTTCCAGTGGCGCAGTCACAGGTCTGCCACTCGAACGTTATGGCTGCCACTCGGGGATGAATGACCGTGTCCTCGGCCTGGGCGGTACCCGCTTCTGGGCGCTATTTTGACTCAGTCCAGAAAAGGCGACACCATATGGGTGTGACCGTCATCGCAGAGCCGCTCCTTCGTGAGGCCGGACTGCGGGTGACGAAGCCACGCGCCGCCGTGCTCGGGGTCGTACAAGCGCAACCGCACGTCGACAGCGCGACCGTCTATGACCTCGTGCGCGCTGCCCTTCCGGACGTGTCCCGCCAAGCCGTATTCGACGCACTGAACACCTTCGCGGCAGTCGGCATCGTGCGCCGGATCGAGCCCGCGGGCTCGCCTGCTCGGTACGAGCTGCGGATCGGCGACAACCACCACCACCTCGTGTGCCGGCGCTGCGGCGTCGTGTCCGACGTCGACTGCGCTGTCGGAGCCGCGCCATGCCTGACCGCAGATGACCAGTCGGGTTTCGTCGTCGACGAAGCCGAAGTCATCTACTGGGGTCGTTGCGCCGACTGCGCAACGCCCACTGACCTGACAACCTGAGTACGAAGCAACAACCCGAAAGGATCTCCTGTGACTGATGACCACACCACCGTCTTGAGTGAATTCAACGAGGAAGACGCCGAGCAGTGTCCGGTGATGCACGGCCTGCGTCGCCCGACCGAAGGTGATGCCAACCAGGACTGGTGGCCCAATCGGCTCAACCTGAGGATCTTGGCCAAGCACACGCCGGTCACCAACCCCTACGGCGCCGACTTCGACTACGCGAAGGCATTCGGGGAACTTGACATCGCATCCGTCAAGTCCGACATCGCGCACGTTCTGACCGACTCCCAGGACTGGTGGCCCGCCGACTTCGGCAACTACGGTCCGTTGATGATCCGGATGGCGTGGCACAACGCCGGCACCTACCGGATCCAGGACGGCAACGGTGGGGCGAGTTCGGCTCAGCAGCGCTTTGCGCCGTTGAACAGCTGGCCCGACAACGTCAACCTCGACAAGGGTCGCCGGTTGCTGTGGCCGGTCAAGAAGAAGTACGGCCGGAACTTGTCCTGGGGCGACCTGTTCATGCTGACCGGCAACGTCGCTCTGGAGACCATGGGTCTGAAGCCGTTCGGCTTCGGCGGTGGACGGGTGGACGCGTGGGAGCCGGATGACGACATCTACTGGGGCCCCGAGACCACGTGGCTCGGCGACAACCGTTACACCGGCGATCGCGACCTGGAGAGCCCACTCGCCGCAGTGCAGATGGGCCTGATCTACGTCAACCCCGAAGGCCCCAACGGTGAACCGGACCCGGCCGCCTCTGCTGTCGACATTCGCGAGACCTTCGCCCGGATGGCGATGAACGACTACGAGACTGTCGCTCTGATCGCAGGTGGCCACACCTTCGGAAAGACTCACGGTGCCGCAACGCCTGAAGGTAACGTGGGCAACGCACCGGAGGCAGCACCGATGGAGGACAACGGCCTCGGTTGGACCAGCACCTACGGCAGCGGCCACGGCCGCGACACCATCAGCAGCGGTATCGAGGTCACCTGGACCCACACTCCGACAACGTGGGACAACGATTACTTCGACACCCTCTTCGGCTATGAGTGGGAGCTCGTCAAGAGCCCGGCTGGTGCCTACCAGTGGCAGGCCAAGGACGGCACCGGCGCCAACACCGTGCCCGACCCCGAGGATGGTTCTCTGTCCCGCCCGCCGACGATGCTCACCACCGACATCGCGTTCCGCGTCGACCCTGCATACGAGAAGATCTCCCGTCACTTCCAGGAGAACCTGGACGAGTTCGCTGATGCGTTCGCCCGTGCGTGGTTCAAGTTGACGCACCGCGACATGGGGCCGATCGACCGTTACCTCGGCTCGGACGTCCCGTCCGAAGTTCTGATCTGGCAGGACCCGGTTCCCGCCGCGCAGGCGCCTGCCGTCGGCGACGCTGAGATCGCTGAGTTGAAGCAGGCTGTCCGCAGCAGTGGTCTCACTGTTGCCCAGCTGGTTTCGACCGCATGGGCCTCGGCATCGACATTCCGAGGTGGTGACATGCGTGGAGGCGCCAATGGTGCTCGCGTGCGCCTGGCTCCGCAGAAGGACTGGGATGTCAACGACCCGGAGCAGCTTGCGGTTGCCCTGGGCGCGCTCGAAGATGTGCAGACCCAGTTCAACGCTGCGCACGATGGCGGGGTCCAGGTCTCGATGGCTGACCTCATCGTCCTTGCGGGTGGAGTCGGCGTCGAAGATGGCGCCAAGGCTGCCGGCCTCGACATCACCGTGCCGTTCACTGTCGGTCGTACCGACGCAACGGATGAGATGACCGATGTCGAGTCGTTCCAGTACCTGGAGCCGACCTCTGACGGCTTCCGGAACTATGAGCGACGTGACAACACGTTGCCCGCCGAGCACCGGCTGGTCGAAACTGCGCACCGTCTGACGCTGAGCACCCCGGAAATGACGGTGCTGGTGGGTGGACTGCGCGTATTGGGCGCCAACACCGAGGACTCCACGCACGGTGTCCTCACCGACAAGCCGGGCGTGCTGACCAACGACTTCTTCGTGAACCTCGTTGACCTCGGCACCAAGTGGACCCCGATCGAGGGTTCAGACAACTACGCCGGGACCGGCGCAGACGGCCAGAAGTGGCGCGGTAGCAGGGCCGACCTGGTCTTCAGCTCGAACGCCGAGCTTCGGGCTGTGTCCGAGGCCTACGCATCCGACGACGCACACGAGCAGTTCGTGCACGACTTCGTAGCAGCGTGGACCAAGGTCATGGAACTGGACCGGTTCGACGTCAAGAAGTAAGCACTTCGCACCACCTTCGCCGGGCCCGCCGCGTTCACGCGCTGCGGGCCCGGTGTCTTTGTCGGGTGGAAACATGTCAGCAGAGCCTTCCTGATGTCTACACTCGCCCTGAGCAAGCTGACTATCGAAGGGGCGCATGGTGGGACGGATTCTCTGCATGTTGCGGCTACATAAATGGGGTCCGTTGCAGACCGACGAACGCCGCTCCTTCCGGATGTGCGACCGCTGCGGCAAATTCGAGGGCTCCAGCAAGATGGGCCCGGACGGCTACGACGAGATGCCACCACAGGTGGTCGGCGGTCTCTGACAGCAGGCCCGCCTCGACAGCTGCCCCCGGGTGATCAACTGGGCGAGGTCAGAGCGGTCCCAGCTGTCCGTTACCCCAGGTGCAGTGAGTAGGTAGTCGCAGATCTGCTGGGCTGACCAGAGGTGTGCATCCTGCAGCCCGGACGCGATCATCCGCAGGTACGCGGCACTGGGCGAGTTGAGCGGTGCGCTCGCCGCAGTCCACGACGCGGAGAACGTAACGACCGGTAGGTCCTGGATCGTGCCCACCCGGTGCAGCGTCTCATAACGCCCGTCCCCGAGCGTCACGCTCCGTGCGTGCCTCAGCAGGCTGTGAACGTCGAGGTCAGCGCCCTTCGTGCCCGGGAGGCGGTGCATCTCCTGTGCAGCGACATCGCTGAACTGCTGCACGGTGAGCAGGTATGCGCGTGCAGCCACCCCATCCGTAGGCCCCGTCGGGTCATAGAAGGCGACGCCGCCGGTCCAGGTCGCGGACTCCCAGGCGAAGTACAGCTGACCTGGCAGTAGGAGTGCGCGCTGGTCGGCGGGCGGGGTGTGATCGCGGGCGCCGGGATAGATGCGGGTCCCGCCGGCAGGTCGCCCACCCGACAGGTAGGTCTCGAAACGAGCACGGGACAGGTTGGAGCCGTAGGCCGCGTACCAGACCCGCTCCATCAGCCGGGCTCCATCAGACCGCGGCTCCGGCCGCCGACCGGGCCAGTCGACGGCCCTGGGTCGAGGCACGCACGGAATCCGCGGCCAACAGGACCAGTGAGACCCAGACGATGCCGAAGCCGACCCATCGAGCAGCCGTCATCGTTTCACCGAGCAGCGCCACCCCGCAGATCAACTGCAGGATCGGGGTCAGGAACTGCAGCAGCCCGATCGTCACCAGTGGCACCCGACGCGCGGCCGCTGCGAAGAGCAGCAGCGGAATCGCCGTGACGATCCCCGATCCGGCCAGCAGCAGCGAGTGACCTGTGCCGTAGCCGGAGAACGTGGTGTCACCGCGAACGGTCAGTATCACCAGCACGACGGCGGCGATCGGTGCAAGCACTGCCGTCTCGAACGACAGGCTCTCCAGCGCGGTCATGCTCCCGCCGATGCGCTTCTTCATCAAGCCGTACCCGGCAAAACTGACGGCCAGGCTGAGCGCGATCCACGGCGGTTTGCCGTAGTCGATCGCAAGGTAGACGCAGGCCAGTAGGCCGATGCCCACGGCGACCCACTGCGTCGTGCGCAGTCGTTCCTTCAGGACGACGACGCCCAGCGCCACTGTGACCAGGGGGTTCAGGAAATACCCGAGTGCGGCTTCGGTGACGTGCCCGGTGACGACTGCCTGGACGTAGATCGTCCAGTTCGCGGCCACCAGCAGGCCGGCGAGAGTGAGGGCGGCCAGCCGTTTGGGTTGGCTCAAGACCTCGCGGATGAAGCCGAGTCGCCGACGTACCGACAGCACGATCACGCAGACCAGTAACGTCCAGAGCACCCGGTGGCAGATGACCTCCCACGCGCCGGCCGGCTCGATTGCGTTGAAGTAGAGGGGGAACGCGCCCCAGAGCAGATAGGCGATGAACCCGTACGCCGTCCCGACGTTCGTCTCCGAGCGAGCGGGCCGGTTCGCGCCGGCAACCATCAGGGGGGTCTCACGATCAGTCAGCAATGGGTCGATCGAAAGCCTAACTGCCTTCACGAAAGACTCGACATCGTGCGTCCCGTGCGGGTTCCGCAACAAGCGACATCCAGAGGTGGGTATCCGCTACCGTCACCGGACGCACAGCACTCGACGTGCCCACGCATCCTTCCGAAACGTCGGTGGATCTGTCGGTGGCACCAGTGAGCACATGTAGGTCAGTGCTCAGGACACCTCGGGGTGATCGGCGGCCCGCACTGAGCGTGCTGGAGCGCGTAGTCCGAGTAGGAGCAGAGCGCCCCAGATGAGGAAGAGCGGATCCCACAGCAGCACGTGCCCGGCCAGAGCATGCCGATCGGCTGGGGACACCGCACCGAATGCACCGAGCAGCGAGGCTCCGCCGAGCACGGTGTTCGCGCCGCCCCAGAACACCAGCACCACGCCACCGGCGACGCACGCCCACCACCACACGCGTGGTGCACGCAGCCGTCCGGCGGCATTGAACAGTGGGACAACGCCACCGGCCAGTTTGAGGATGCCGACGACGCCCAGCGTGAACGCGGTGAGTACGGGGCGATCACGCTGCAGGTCCGAGGCCCACGATCCGACCGTCCACACGAATGCGCTTCCGCCTGCGGCCCAGTAGAAACTCGGCAGCGCGTGGATGACCGCGACGACGCACGCCGCATTGAGTAAACGCTGTCCGACCCCACCCATTGGCCCACGCTAGACGCTCGCCGGCCGAACCTGAACGGTCGCGATACCGACTCGCCGGTCGAGTGTCAGGAAACTGGAGTGTGGGGTTACGGACCTACGGTCCAGGTGTCATTGCCGTAGAGCATCTGCTCCAGCGAGCGGTCATCGGCCGGGCCACCGGCTGTGTCGATCGCCGCCGCTACCTGCGCGCGGACGCCGTCGTCGTAGGTCGGGCGGCTGGTCGAGCGGAAGATGCCCATCGGCACCTGCGCAAACGACGGATCATCCAATCGACTCAACGCGAACGCCTGGCTCGGGTCGGGGTCGCCGACCCGGTGACGCACGATCGCAACGGGATCGGCCGATGCCTCGGGGACAACGAGCAGCCGACCCTCGGGGTGGCGCACGACGACACGAGCCGATTCGCCATCCCCGGCCCTGATCGGCTCGCCGTCCACGAGGTGCATGATGCGCGCCGTCGCCTCGTCGCGGTCCTTGACCATCTGGAACGCGCCGTCGTTGAAGATCGGGCAGTTCTGAAAAATCTCCACCAGTGCGCTGCCGCGATGTTCGGCCGCAGCCCGAAGTGTGGCGGTCAGGTGCTTGCGGTCCGAATCCATGGTGCGGGCGACAAAGCTCGCCTCAGCGCCCAGCGCCAGCGAGACCGGGTTGAACGGCTGGTCCACCGACCCCAGTGGCGAAGACTTCGTGACCGCTCCGACGTTGGACGTGGGGGAGTACTGACCCTTGGTCAGGCCGTAGATCTTGTTGTTGAAGAGCAGGATCTTGATGTTCACATTGCGTCGTAGCGCGTGGATCAGGTGGTTGCCGCCGATCGACAGCGCGTCGCCGTCGCCGGTCACGACCCACACCGACAGGTCCGCGCGCGAGGTCGCCAGTCCGGTCGCGATGGCCGGAGCCCGCCCGTGGATCGAGTGCATGCCGAACGTGTCGAGATAGTAGGGGAAACGTGCTGCGCAGCCGATACCGGAGATGAAGACGACGTTCTCGCGCTTCAAGCCCAACTCGGGCAGAAAACCCTGCATCGCTGCGAGGATCGCGTAGTCACCGCACCCAGGGCACCAGCGCACCTCCTGGTCTGAGCTAAAATCCTTCTTGGTCTGTGTCTCGCCGTC
The DNA here is from genome assembly GCA_030853805.1 of Actinomycetota bacterium. GTDB lineage: Bacteria > Actinomycetota > Actinomycetes > Actinomycetales > Dermatophilaceae > Allobranchiibius. The sequence continues at coordinate 9,502 of JALYUK010000146.1, forward strand.
AGTCAGACGTGGCACGCCTGCCGTGCCGTGCTGGGCGCCGATCTGCGGCATGCCGAGGTCAATGCTCATGCGGGGTCCTCGTGAAGTATCGGAGCGGAGTGCAGAACTTGGTGGGGTGCTTTCATCGCAGCTCCTCCAGGTGGGTGGTGATGACGGTGGCGAGTTCGGTTGAGGTGAAAGGCAGCCCCCGAACGGCGGTGTGGCTGCGTACATCGACGAGGTATTTGCCGCGCAGCAGCAACGCGAGCTGCCCGAGGTTCATCTCCGGCAGGATCACCCGTTCGTAGGACCGCAGCACCTCACCCAGGTTCGCCGGGAACGGCGCCAGGTTGCGTAGGTGTGCGCGCGCAACATCGGCACCATCCGCGCGGCACAACCGCGCAGCTGCAGCGATCGGTCCGTAGGTCGATCCCCAGCCGAGGATCAGCACTCGCGCCTTCCCGGACGGGTCGTCGACCTGCAGGTCCGGCACGTCGATGCCATCGATCTTGGCCTGGCGGGTGCGCACCATGTGGTCGTGGTTATCCGGGTCGTAGCTGATGTTGCCGGTGACGTCGGCCTTCTCGATACCGCCGATCCGGTGCTCCAGACCCGCCGTGCCCGGGACAGCCCAGGGCCGGGCGAGCGTGTCCGGGTCACGCAGGTATGGAGCGAAGGTCGGGTTGCCCTTGGCATCGACGGAGTTGGGTTCGGTGGCCGACTCGACCTGCAGGTCGGGCAGGTCGGCTGCCCGCGGCAACCGCCATGGTTCCGACCCATTCGCGAGCGCACCATCGGACAGCACGATGACGGGGGTGCGGTAGGTCGTGGCGATCCGCACCGCTTCCAACGCGGCGTCGAAGCAGTCGACGGGGGTGCACGGAGCGATGACTGCGACCGGCGACTCACCGTTGCGGCCGTACATCGCCTGCAGCAGATCGGACTGCTCGGTCTTGGTAGGCAAACCGGTGGACGGTCCGCCGCGCTGCACGTCGACGATGATCAGCGGCAATTCCAGCGACACTGCGAGACCGATCGTCTCGGCCTTGAGTGCGAGCCCGGGCCCGGACGTCGTCGTCAGCCCGATCGCACCGCCGAACGCGGCACCCAGCGCCGCGCCGACACCGGCGATCTCGTCCTCTGCCTGGATGGTTGTGACGCCGAACCGCTTCATTCCCGACAGGGTGTGCAGGATGTCCGAGGCGGGCGTGATGGGGTAACTGCCGAGCACCAGCGGGCGCTTGGCCTGGTAGGAGGCGGCGACAAATCCGTACGCGATGGCGGCGTTTCCGGTGATATTGCGATACGTGCCGGCAGCCTTGGTGGCCGGCGCGACGGTGTAGGACACCGCGAACGACTCGGTGGTCTCGCCGTACGCGTGCCCGGCGGCCAACGCGGCAAGGTTGGCAGCCAGGATCTCCGGCTTCGCTGCGAACTTGCGCTTCAGGAAGCCCTCGGTGCCGGCGGTCGGGCGGGAATACATCCACGACAGCAAGCCGAGCGCGAACATGTTCTTCGCGCGTTCCTTCTCCTTGCGGGTCAGATCGAAGCCGGCGAGGGCAGCGACGGTGATCGAGGTGAGCGGCACGGCATGCAACGCCCACGACTGCAGACTGTCGTCCTCGAGCGGGTTGGTGTCGTATCCGACCTTGCCCAGATTGCGCTTGGTGAATTCGTCAGCGTCGGCGATCAGCACCCCACCGCGCGGCAGGTCGCCGAGGTTGGCGCGCAGCGCTGCCGGGTTCATCGCGACCAGTACATCGGGTGCATCACCTGGGGTGAGCACCTCGTGATCGGCAAAGTGCAGCTGGAAGGAGGACACGCCCGGCAGGGTGCCTTGCGGTGCGCGGATCTCGGCCGGAAAGTTCGGCAGGGTGGAGAGGTCGTTTCCGAGGCTGGCCGTCTCTGCGGTGAAACGGTCGCCAGTCAGTTGCATACCGTCGCCGGAATCACCGGCGAAACGGATAACGACACGATCGAGGGACTGTTGGGATTTGCTGGTCATCAGTGACATCGCTCCGTGGAGGTGAGGGCTACCTTTTCCAACCTAAAGGCAGCCGAATTTCATCCCGAACCGGCCCACCCGCTGGACACGGTCTGAGCTGAGCCGCGGCTGAGCTGGGCCCGCGCCCAGCCGACCGGCATACGCTGCGTGGATGGGGTGGTGGCAGCAGCGCATTGTCGACGCCGGCAAGGAGCCGCTGGCGGTGTGCCTCATCGCGTTCATCCTGACCTTTTTGCTGACCCGGCTGGTGACTCGACTGATCCGCAGCGGGCGCGGCCCTTTCCGTAACAACGTGAGCGCCTCGGGAGTGCACGTCCACCATGCTGTCCCCGGGCTGGTGCTGCTGCTCCTCGGATCGTTGACCTCGCTGGCAGCCTTCGAGCCGACGTCGATGAACATCGCTGGGTTTGCCATCGGTGCTGGGGCTTCACTGGTGCTGGATGAGTTCGCGTTGATCCTGCATCTCAAAGACGTCTACTGGTCGCATCAGGGCCGCGCCTCGGTGCAAGCGGTCGCGCTCGCGGGCATGGTGATCTCGCTGGTGCTGCTCGGTTTCACTCCCACGTCTCTGGAGGAGCTCAATGACGCCCAGGCGCCGGTGCGGTACTCCGCGATTGTGATCCTGCTGGCGACGTTCGTCTGCTGCCTGGTGTGTGCCGCAAAAGGGAAATACCGCCTCGTTGTCCTGGCAGTCATCTTTCCGCCCGCCGCGTATGTCGGGGCAGCACGCCTGGCCCGACCGGGTTCACCGTGGTACCGCCGATACGAGCCCGGGTCGGCCAAGCAGATTCGCGCCAGTACCCGTGTGAGCCCGTTGAACAACCAGTGGGCCCGACCCATCTCGTGGTTCGCCGACCTCGTCGCGGGCGCGCCGACCCGCGACGAAGCGCCGGCGCCCTGAAGAGCGGGATGGCGGTGCGTCGTCCCGGCGTTTGCGTCGCTGGCGACCAAAAGTCAGCTGCAGGCCCCGATCGGACCCACGTTTGCGTCGCCGGCGACCACAACGCGGGAAGGGGGAGGCGGGGATCAGCCGAGTGCGTCCTGCAGGGACGTGGCGTCCATCGAATGCGCCTCTGCAACGGGCGCGTTGGTCAGCGAACCGGCGTGTGTATTGAGCCCGAGCGCGAGTGAATGGTCATCGCGGCAGGCCTGCGCCCAGCCCTTGTTCGCCAGCGCGACCGTGTAGGGCAGCGTCGAATTGGTGAGCGCGTACGTCGAGGTGTTCGGCACGGCTCCCGGCATGTTGGCGACGCAGTAGAACGTCGAGTTGTGCACGGCGTACGTCGGGTCCGCGTGCGTGGTCGGATGGGTGTCCTCAAAACAGCCGCCCTGGTCCACGGCAATATCGACCAGGACCGAGCCGGGCTTCATCTGCGACACCAGTTCGTTGGTCACCAGTTGCGGGGCTCTGGCGCCGGGGATCAGCACCGCGCCGATCACCAGGTCGGCCTCGATGCACTGCTGCCGGATCGCCAGTGCCGAGGACGCCAGACCGTGCACCCGGTTGCCGTAGCGCCAGAACGACATCCGCAGCTTGTCCAGGTCGGTGTCCAGCATCGTGACGTCGGCACCCATACCGAGCGCGATGTTGGCAGCGTTCTGCCCGGACACCCCGGCGCCGATCACCACCACCTTGGCGTTGGCGACCCCGCCGACACCGCCCATCAGCACCCCGCGCCCACCCTGCGCCTTCAGCAGACAGTGCGCACCGACCTGCGGCGCGAGACATCCCGCTACCTCGGACATCGGGTACAGCAGGGGCAGCGAGCCTGAGGACGCCTGCACCGTCTCGTAGGCGATGCCGGTGACCTTTTGCCGCAACAACTCGTCGGTCAGAGCCCGGTCGGCAGCAAGGTGCAGATAGGTGAAGAGCACCAGACCCTCGCGCAACCGGCCGTACTCCTGCTCGACCGGTTCTTTGACCTTCAGCACCATCTCGGCGCCATTCCACACGTCATCGGCGGAATCGAGCATCTGGGCGCCCGCGGCGACGTAGTCCGCATCGTTGATCGCCGACCCGACGCCTGCGCCCTTCTCGATCGCGACCTCATGCCCGGCAGCGACCAGCTCGTGGACGCCTATCGGGGTGATCGCCACCCGGTACTCGTTGTTCTTTACTTCGCGCGGCACGCCGATATGCATGGGAGGTCCTCTGCTGGATGGCGAGGAACCCGGTGGCGGGCACCCCCTCGAGCATCGAACAGGAAGGCTGTGCACCGCTACCCTTTTGGGCATCTTTCTTCACCCCACGAGGGTCCGGCGGCTGACCCGGATGAGTAGGGCACCGAGCGCAATGTCTCAGTCGAAGGCGATCCACTGGCCGTGCGGATGCGCGGTGCCCCAGCACTGCGGCGATAGCTCGACACCGTCCCGCCACTGGTGAGCGCCCAGGATCGTCCCGCCGGGTGCATCCCGGAGCCGGTCGGGCAGTGGGATTCCTGGGACGCAGCGGGGTGGCTCCGCGCTGATCCAGCTGACGGCTCGACCGTCTCGAGCCACCTCAGCGAGGTGATCGACGATCAGCGGGCGACGGGCAGAGTCGGTGTAGGTCAGCGCCCATGAGCTGAACAGCACCAGATGTTCGCCCCTCACGCGGCCCAGGGTGTCGGGCAGGTCATCGATCATGTCACCGCTGTCCACGACCGGGGGATGCACGCGCATCAGATCCACTGCCGCTGTGAAGCGTTCGTACCGGCCAGGCACCTCGGGCCACAGGCAGGCCGCGAGCCACCGCACGGCGGCGGTGTCGCGCAGATCCACCGGCGCGAGATCGAGCCCGCGCCTGTCGAGGATGGGCGGGAGCGTGATCGCGGCGAAGGGTGCCGCGCTTCGGTCATCGCCGACGCACTGCACGGCGGACGCGGCCGGACCGTACGAGGTGTGTCCACCGCCGGATCCCACCAGCGTCGTGTGATATTTGTCGATCCCGAGCAGCAGTCCCGCGCTCGCGCCGATCTCGACCAACCCGACGTTCTGGTCAGGGATGTCGGCGCAGGCGCGCTGCAGCAGGGCCGCGAGGTAGACGCAGCGGTTGACCTCATTGGTCTGCGTGGAGTGGGTCGCGATGACTTCGCGCATCCGGTCGGCGTGTTCCAGCAAGGCAGCGCGCGCGTCCGGCCATGGGTCACCGGAGGGCAGGGCACCCTCGGGGTGGACGCTGCGATACCACCGGGCGATCGGCAGGTCGGGGTGATCCAGCACGAGGTCGTGCAGTGCAGCGAGCAGCAGCACCGGCCGCGCCTGACCGGGTCGAGCAGTGCGCAACAGTGCTGCCACATCGTCGTCTGCAGAGGAACCCGCGCAGATTGCCGCGTAGAGCGGAAGGTCGCAGTATTCGCGCGACCACTGCGCCAAACGAGTCTGGATCGCGCGTAGATCGGTCATTTCCACATCGTGCCCTGCGGCGAGCGGATCGTGCACCCGGGTTGTGCAACCCTCCCGAGGTCCGGAGTCCCCATCCGGGCGCGCTGCGAGGTCAGAGGATGACGAGCTACCTCATCGTCCGGGCTGCTGCAGCCCGACGGGCGTGTTCGCACTGTTCAGGTATTTGACGGCACCGTTCAGGGTCTGACGATTCCGTAGGAACGCCACCACCATGAGGACCAGCAGGAACAACGGACGCTCCGCCTGTGAATAGCTGTCGCGCCACCCCACGATCGTCCAGATGATCAGGCCCGTGCAGATAATCGCGAACACGACGACGGCCTGGGTGCGCTGCTTGACGATCTTGCCCGCCAGGTCGGCCCCGGTATAGCGCGTCAACGGGTCGTCGCTGGGCTTACCCGCGCGCACGGTGCGGATGATCGAGCGACGATCACCGCGGGAGAATCCCCAGATGAGCGGCACCCGGGTCCCGATGCGGTGTTTCAGAACCCACTGCGTCGCAACGTAGTAGAACGCGATCGCGGCAATCGTCACGAGAACGACGATGACCAGCGCGATCACCGACGGATGGTGCTGCGCCGATCCCTTCTTGGAGTTGTTGCCATCCTGGGTGCTGACGAGGATCCCGGTTACGATCCCGAGCACCGGGATCACCGCGCCCAGCTGGATGGCGTACCGCTTGATGGCGCGCTGTCGGACCTGATCGACGGCGTCCGCGATCTGATCCGGGGGTGCGGGCATGTGCATAGTGGTTCCCGTCGTCGTCGGCCACCACGGAATCGGCGGTTGATAGTCGCACTATGCACGGCGACCCTGGGATCTCTGCCACGGTTTGGGGGAGACCGGAGATGACGCGGCCGCGGACGGTCCGGGGTTTGACCCGATGCTCTCGTTAGGCTGCGTGGCGTGAGTTCAGGGATGAGTGGATACCTCGTCCTCGCCGGGGTGAGCGCCGGCGGGGTGCTGCTGTTCGTGGCAGCAATGTTCGCCCGCAGCCTCCTCGCGCCGCAAGCGCCCGGTCACGCCAAGGAATCGACGTACGAGTCGGGGGTGGACCCCGTCGCCGGCGGGTGGGCTCAGACGCACGTGCGCTTCATGAGTTTCGCCTTCCTCTACCTGGTTTTCGCGGTCGATTCGGCCTTCCTCTTCCCGTGGGCCCTCGTCCTGCACGACACCTCCATCAACCGTGCGAGCCTGGTCGAGATGGGCATCTTCATCGCCGTCATCCTGGTCGGCCTCGTACATGCTGCCCGGCGCGGGTTGCTGCGCTGGACCACCGACAACTGAAGGGGAGCACGCTGCGATGACTACCGATCTCCCCATGCCCCGGGTCGGGCCTGCGCAGGCCGTCGCGCCCAAACCGATGCGCCTGGTGCTCAACTGGGGTCGCCGCTACTCCCTGTGGGTATTCAACTTCGGGTTGGCCTGCTGCGCCATCGAATTCATCGCTGCGTCGATGGCCCGCCACGACTTCATCCGGCTCGGGGTGATCCCCTTCGCACCCGGCCCCCGCCAGGCCGACCTGATGGTCGTCTCCGGCACCGTCACGGACAAGATGGCGCCCGCCATCCGCCGTTTGTACGACCAGATGCCCGAGCCGAAATACGTCATCTCCTTCGGCGCCTGCTCCAACTCCGGCGGGCCCTACTGGGATTCGTACTGCGTCACCAAGGGCGTCGATCAGTTGATCCCCGTCGATGTCTACGTGCCGGGGTGTCCGCCCCGCCCCGAGGCGTTGCTGCAGGGCATCCTCACGCTGCAGGCCAGAATTGCCGACGAACGACCCACCACGAAGGGTCTGCGGGAGAAACTCGGTCCGTACGCCGGTCGCCGTGCCATTGCTGCTCAGGTCAGCCGTCCGCTGGTCGCGCCACCGAAGGCTGACACCGTGGGCGACGACGTATGAGCGAGGCCGTACCCGTTGTCCATTGCGCCCCGGAGCTGTGGATCGAGACGTTGCGCGATGCCCGCAACGGCGGCTTCGCGATGTTCGACTTCCTGACCGCAGTCGATGAGACCGACCGCGCCGAAGACCCGGGGTTCGACATCGTCGTCCACCTCTACGACATCACGCCGGGCGATTTGCGCGAGACGCTGATCTGCACGCGGGTGCCCGACGGGCAGAACATGCCCAGCTGCACCGGTCTGTGGCGAGGTGCGGCCTGGCACGAGCGCGAGACCCACGAAATGTTCGGGATCGGCTTCGACGACTTCGAGGACGGCACCGGCCTCGGCCTGCGCCCCTTGTTGTTGCCGGACGGATTCGAGGGCACCCCGCTGCGTAAGTCCTTCGTGCTCACCGCCCGGGTCAGCAAACCGTGGCCCGGAGCGAAGGACCCTGCTGACCCGCCCACCGGCGCGACTACGGATGTCAAGGACGGCAAGGACGCCAGACCGGCCCGCGCGCCGCGTCGACGGATGCAGCCGCCCGGCATACCCGACCCCACCTGGGGCCCGAGATGAAGGGCCCGCGATGAATACGCTCGGGGAGGTCGTGCTTCGTTCGCTGTGCGTGCTGGTGGCATTCCTGGTGCTGCCGCTGCTCATCGGGCAGACCGAGCACAAGATGATGGCGCATATGCAGGGGCGCCTCGGGCCGATGTACGCCGGTGGTTTCCATGGCTGGGCGCAGCTGGTCGCCGACGGGGTGAAGTTCACCCAGAAGGAGGACATCGTCCCCCTCGCCGCCGACAAGACGGTTTTCAAACTTGCGCCGGCGCTCGGGATCGTTTCCTACCTGCTGGTGCTCGCCGTCATCCCGTTCGGGCCGAACCTGGTGGGCGCCGGTATCGCAGGAAGTCTGCTCTGGGTGCTCGCGGTGAGCGCCGTCGGCACCGTGGGTACGTTGATGGCGGGCTGGTCCAGTGGCAACAAGTACGCGCTCATCGGCGGGCTGCGGGCGGCCGCCCAGCTGGTGTCGTACGAGGTGCCACTGATCCTGGCCTCGGCGTCGTTCGCGATGGCGGCCGGGTCGTTCTCGTTGCTCTCGATCGCGCATGCCTGGACGCCCTGGTGGTTGCTCTGGCAGCTGCCCGGCGCACTGGTCTTCCTGGTGGCCGCGACCGCCGAGCTGCAGCGACCGCCGTTCGATATGCCGGTCGCCGACTCCGAAGTGGTGATGGGGGCGTGGACGGAATACACCGGACTACGGTTCGCCCTCTTCCTGCTGGCGGAGTACGCCGGCATCGTCGTCATGTCGCTGGTACTCGCCGTGCTGTACCTGGGCGGTTGGACCGGACCGTTCGACGCGCAGATCGGTTGGCTCTGGACGTTGCTCAAGGGCTTCTTCTTCGCGGCGATCATCTTGTGGATGCGGATGTCCTGGCCCCGGCTGCGTGAAGATCAGTTACAACGCGTTGCCTGGCTCGGTCTGGTGCCACTGGCTCTCGCGCAACTCGTGCTGACCGCAGTTGGGGTGGTGTTCGTGACATGACCGATCCACAGAAGAAGCCGAAGGGGTTCGTGCCCGGGCTGCTGAAGGGCATGGGCACGACAGCCCGTGCGATGACGAAACACGCGCATACCCAGGAATACCCGCACGTCCAGCCGCAACTACCACCCCGCTCGCGCGGTGTCATCGCGTTGGAGGAGTCCAACTGCACCTCGTGCATGTTGTGCGCCCGCGAGTGCCCCGACTGGTGCATCTACATCGACTCCCACAAGGAGACGGTTCCGGCGAGCACCGAGGGCGGGCGGGACCGCAAGGAGAACGTGCTCGACCGGTTCGCGATCGATTTCAGTCTGTGCATGTACTGCGGGATCTGTATCGAGGTCTGTCCTTTCGACGCGCTCTTCTGGAGCCCGGAGTTCGAATATGCCGAGACCGACATTCGCGACCTGCTTCATGAGAAGGACCGGCTCGGGCAGTGGATGCACACCGTCCCCGCGCCGCCGCCCATCGACCCCGGTGCGCCCATCGTTGAGCCCTCCGTTGAGCCCTCCGTCGGGTCCGCTTCCTCCGGGCCCGCTTCCTCCGATGCCGAAGATCCGGCACCGTGACGACGTACGACATCTTCTTCTCCATCCTCGGGGTCCTGTGCGCTGCCAGTGGGGTGCTCGCGGTGACGACACGGCACCTGATGCACTCCGCGCTCTGGTTGACCGTCGCCCTGGTAACCCTCGCCGGGTGCTATCTGGTGCTGGGTGCCGAGCTCGTGGCGTTGGTGCAACTGTTGGTCTATGTCGGCGCGATCATCGTGCTGGTGATCTTCGCGCTGATGCTGACCCGGGCCCCGATCGGCCGCAGTCACGACCATGACACTCCGCTGTTGCAGCGCGCCATGGCACTCGTCGTCGCCGGATCAGCCGCCGTGCTGCTCGGCGCGGTACTGATCACGGGCGTGCGGGGCGGCACGGTCAAGGTGAACGGCGGATCGACGTACGGGTTGGCCAAGAACCTGTTCACCATCTGGGTATGGCCGTTCGAGCTGCTGTCGCTGCTGCTGCTCATCGCCGTGGTGTCCGCCTTGGCAATGAGCCGCAGGCTCGTGCCGGCGCGCTCAGCCGATGACGCCGCTGAGGAAGACTCGTGAGTTATGTCATGGGGTGCGACTCGTGAGGCATTTCGGGGTCCTCGCGAAGTATCGGAGCGCAGCGCAGAACTTCGTGGGGTGTGACTCATGATTCATTTGTGGCCGCCGCTGCTGCTGGTCGCGATTCTGTTCGGTACCGGCCTGTTCGGGGTCCTGGCCCGACGTAACGCGATTCTGGTCCTGGTCGGAGTGGAGTTGATGCTCGCTGCCGCTGGCCTGCTGTTCGTGACTTTCGGATCGACGGTGCGTGACACGGCCCGCGCGGGGCACGTGCTGACGATCTTCCTGATTGCCATTGCCGCCGCCGAGATGGCGGTCGCCCTCGCGGTGATCCTGGCCGTCTACCGCTCCCGGGCGAATATCGACGTCACGGTGGCAGGGGAGGACGACCTGTGATCGACACCCTGAGCGGGTTGACGACACTGGCCGACTGGCCGGTCCAACCCGCCGTACTCATCGTCCTGGTACCGGCGATCGTCGCTGCGCTGAGCGTGGTCCTGACCCGCAAGGCGCGGGTGCCGGCCTTCTGGTTGGCCCTGCTGGGGTCGCTCATCGGGCTGCTGGCTGCACTCGTGGTGCTGATCGCCCACCTGCGCGGTACGGGCGTCGCGCTGCCCGGCACGATCGGGTCGCTGCCGTTGGAGCCGGTGCTGCGGGTCCCGCTGCACCTGCGGGTGGACCGCTTCTCGGCGTTGCTCAGCGTGACGGTCGCGATCGTCGCGCTCGTTGTGCAGCTCTTCACCCGCTGGTATCTGCGCGAGGACCCCCGCTACGCCGGCTTCGCAGCCACGGTCAGCCTGTTCACCGCGGCGATGCAGGTCGTGGTGCTGTCCGACGACATCCTGCTGACGATCCTCGGGTGGGAGTTGATGGGCTGGTGCTCCTATCTGCTGATCGGGCACGACAGCGAACGCGAGAAGGCCCGGCGCGCGGCCTACAAGGCGTTCCTGGTCACCCGGCTGGCCGATGCGCCGTTCGCGATCGGGTTGGTGTTGCTCGCAACCGGTGCGCACAGCACGTCGATCACCGCCATCGTGGCTTTCTGGACAGCGCAACCGTCCACCTTCCTGTCCGCAGGGATGATCGCGGTCATCGTCGGTGTCGCGGGCAAGTCGGCGCAGGTGCCCTTCCAGGACTGGCTGCCCGACGCGATGGAGGGCCCCACGCCTGCGTCGGCGTTGATCCACGCGGCCACCATGGTGGCCGCGGGAACGGTCGTCCTCGCGCGGTTGCTGCCGCTGCTGGAGGTTTCTCGCTCGGCCCGCTTCGCGCTCGTCATCAGCGCTGGTCTGTCCACCGTGCTCGCGGGCTTCCTCGCCTACTGCCAGACCGATCTCAAACGACTGCTGGCCTGGTCCACGGTGTCGCAGGTCGGTCTGATGCTGCTCGGATTGTCGGTGATGCCGATGGGTGGCGGTCCGGATCTCGCGCTGGACCACCTGGTGTCGCATGCAATGTTCAAGGCGCTGCTGTTTTTGATGTTCGGTTGGCTCTCGGTGCTGGTCGGGGGCACGGTCGTCGCGCGGATGTCGGGCTCGACGCGGTTGCACCCTGCCACCCGGACTCTCGTGGCCATCGGGCTGCTGTCGCTCGCGGGGGTGCCGCCGATGGCGGGTTTCATCAGCAAGGACCTGATCATCGATGAGGCGGCCACTCGAGCTGTCAACGGCGATGGCGTAGCCGGGATAGCCTTCGCCGCGCTCGTCCTGTCCGTCGTACTCACCACTGCCTACTGCATGCGCGCCTGGCTGGTCATCGATCACCGCTCGATCGTGGAGCGGCATGCTGCGCTGGATGTGGTGGACGATTCGCTGGACGTGCAGCAGGTCGGCATCGTCGAGATGTTCACGACCGGTGTCCAGGTGGACCGCAAGGGCAACGAGATCGACCCCGAACCGTCCCCAGCTCCGGTCGTTGTGGTCGAGGAGCCGGCGGGTCCGCCGACGCCCGATTCCGCTGCCCGGTTCGGCCTGCAGGTGTTGGCACTCCTGGCGGTGATCGGCGGCCTTGTTGTCCTGACACCGCTGTTGGATGTCGACGTGCAGCACCCGACCTGGGCGTTGGTTGTGGCCACGCTGCTGCTGATGACCGCTGTTGCGATCGTCGTGCGGGTGCAGTCGCTCGGGATGCCGTACGGCGACGCCGCCGGTCGGCTGAGCAAGCGCCTGCGGCTTTCCGCCGACCGCGGCTTCGGTGTCGACTCGGTCTACGTCGCAATCGGTGGCTCGGTGTTGGCACTGGCCCGGCTGGTGGCCGACAGCGAGCACGCCCTGGACCGCGGCGTACGGTCCAGCGCGAGTGGCCTGCAACGCCTGGCCAGCGGTGGTGCGCGGCTGCAGAACGACACGCCCACCGCCGGGCTGATCGCTATTGCGCTCGGCGTCCTGCTCGTCGGTCTGGTGGGAATTTCACTGTGGTAGCCGCTTTGCTCCTCGCGCCACTGCTGCCTCTGCTGGGCGGGATTGCCTTGCTCCTCGCCGGTCGCGCTGCGCCTCGGATATCGCGCCCGGTCACCTGGGGCATCGCGCTTGGGCTGGCCATTGCCGCGTTGGCTGCGGTGCTGCTCATCGCGACGCAGAGACCTACGTTGGACCGTCCGTGGGTGCCGGCCATCGGGATGCGCCTGCATCTGAGCGCCGACGGTTTCAGCGTGCCGTTGCTGCTGC
>JALYUK010000198.1 GCA_030853805.1 Actinomycetota bacterium
CGCGGGTATCTCAGGGGTGATCGCGGGTTCGGTCTACACAATCCTGGCGTTCTCCGGGTTTGAAGCGGCCGCGCCGCTGGCAGAAGAGGCAAAGGACCCGCGGCGCACGATTCGCCGGGCCATCGTCGGCGCGACGTTGGCGATCGGGGTGATCTACATCTTCACCACCTACGCCGCTGCCGTGCTCGTGGGTCCGGACAAGTTCGCCAGCTTCGGCACTGAGGGCGCCAACAGCTGGGAGGGGATCGCCCGAGCCTCCTTCGGCCTGTACTGGGTGCTCGTTTTCTTCGCGATCATCAATTCAACGGTCGCGAACGCGAACGCCGGCCTGGCCGTGTCCACCCGTATGGCGTTCGCTCTAGGGCGTATCGGAGTGTTCCCGTCCAGCTTCGCTCGTTTACACCCCAAGCACCGTTCCCCAGTCGTGGGCATCGCGGTCCAGTTCGCTATCGCCATCGTTGCGACCCTCGTACTTGGTTTCGCGTTCAACCCGGTCACCGCGTTCGTGCTGGTGGCCACGATCATCGTGATTGTCGTGGTGATCGTGTACATCGTCGTCAACGCGGCGTGCATCGGGTTCTTCCTACGGTTTGAGCGAGGTCATTTCCACTGGCTGCGACACGGAGTCATCCCGGTTCTGGGCATCCTCGCTTTCATCCCCGCGCTGCTGACCTCGGCCGGGATCCCAGCATTCTCATTCGTGACCCCGTTGACCGCACCCATTTCATACGCCGGACCGATCGTTGCCGTCTGGATGGCCATCGGCGTGGTCTACCTGGTGTACCTGTGGACACGGCACCGCAGCCGGGTCATTGCTACCGGGTTGGTGCACCTTGATATCGAGCCCGATCAGCTAGCAGAGGCGGTAGAACAATGACCGATTTGGATGTACGCGCGTTCCGACCCACGCCCGAGCAGTTCGCGTGGACCTTCGGCGGAGTCGCGCCGATCGCCCGCATCCCATCCGGGACTGTGCTGGAGGTCTTCACCGAGGACTGTTACGCCGGAAAAGTCCGCGGCCCCAACGATCTTGTCAGCGAGGTCTGCGACTTCCCGTTCCTGAACCCACAGACGGGTCCCTTCTACATTGAGGGCGCCGAAGTGGGCGACACGGTCGCGGTCCACTTCATCGACCTGCAGCCAGCACGTGATTGGGGTGCCTCGACCACGGTGCCGCTGTTTGGGGCACTGACCTCCACCCACACCACCGCGACGTTGCAGCCGGCGCTACCCGAGCGGGTCTGGATTTGGGACGTCGACGCGACCAAGGGGGAATGCACCTTCCACGCGATCGACAGTGATCACACGATGGTCCTGCCGATGGACCCCATGCACGGCACCGTCGGGGTTGCGCCAGCAAACCTGGAAGTGCGGTCCGCGCTGGTGCCCGACGCGCATGGTGGCAACCTCGACACACCCGAGATGCGTGCTGGGGCCACCTGCTACCTCGGAGTAAACGTGCAAGGCGCTCTGCTGAGCATCGGCGATGGACACGCACGACAGGGTGAAGGCGAAACCTGCGGCACGGCCATTGAGATAGCGATGGAAACCGTCATCGCAGTTGAACTGATCAAGGGTGTACCCACCCCGTGGCCGCGCATCGAAACCGACACGTATCTGATGTCGACCGGGTCAGCGAAACCGTTGGAGGACGCCTTCCGGATCGCCCAACTCGACCTCATCCAATGGGCGTCCGCCGCAACCGGGATGAGCCACCTCGACGCCTACCAACTACTCTCTCAAGCCGTCGAATCGCCCCTGGCAAACGTGTGCGACGTGAACTACACCTCGGTCGCCAAAGTCGCCAAGGCCTACCTGCCGGCGGGAATCAACCCCTACGGCGATGCCCACACCCGACTTCGCCAGACTGCACGCAACTACCTGGCGCACCGCTGACCTGCCAACCCGAGGTCGGACTCTCGACTCAAAAGTCTCGGATATGAGACAGATCCTCAATATAGGTCGCCTATCACCAGCTCTTTACCTCTAGCCTCAAGCCCATAGTCGCCGGTGCGCCGCCCGTGCCCGGTTCGGGACAACCGAAGGAGCTCACCATGAAACGCCACCATGCGAGATCTACCCGGGAACGGATTGCCAGGTCCACGTCGACGTCAGTCATTGCTACGGTTGCCTTGGCAATGACCGTTGCGAGCTGCTCGTCCTCCAGTTCGGGTGGGGCATCCGCAACCACGAGTGGTACTTCGGGGTCCGCCTCATCGGGCGGGAAACTCTCGGGCGCGGCCGCACTGGTTCCGGCTGCCATTCGGGCAAAAGGAACGTTGGTCAATGCTACTGATGCGACATATCCCCCCTACGAATATGTCGCTCCAGACGGGCACACAGTTGTCGGAATGGACCCAGATATCATGGAAGCGATCGGCAAGCAGTTAAACCTCACAATCTCGCAGAAGAATTCAAGTTTTGCCACGATTATTCCAGGGTTAAGTGATGGCAAATATGATATTGGTATGTCCTCATTTATTGACACAGCCGCGCGACAGAAACAGGTCGATTTTGTCACCTACGCCCACGGCGCATCCGGTTTCTACATAAAGACCGGCGCCGGGAAATCATACAACGGTCTTAGCTCCCTCTGCGGCGCGAAAGTCGCCGTTGAGAATGGCACGGTTCAACAAGCCTCTGCGCAGGCACAAGCTAAAAAATGCACCTCCACTGGCAAGCCCACCGTGACGACGTTGGCCTTTGCTGACCAGAACAGCGCCAATCTTGCACTGTCCAGTGGACGCGCTGATATCGGATTTGCAGACGCTGGACTTATCAGCTACGTCGTCAAACAATCCAATGGAGCCTTCGCCGCCACCGGGTCTCCACTGCCCGACGAAGCAGAAACCGCTATTGCCCTACCCAAAGGAAACGGCATGACCAAGGCGATTCAGGCGGCTCTTCAACAAATGATCAAAAGTGGCGAATACATGAAAATCCTGAAGAAGTGGGGGACACAAAGCGAAGCCGTCACGACCTCGATGATCAACGTCGCGAAAGGCTGATCCCACATGGGTGCAGGGGATCTGAAGGCTCCACCTGAAAGGGGTCGACCAGCAGAGATCAAAGCGATACCGGTACGCCATCCCGGCCGATGGGTCGCCGCACTGGTAATCCTGGTCATCATCGCGATGATGGTCAGTGCGATCGTCTTTGCGCGCGTGAAACGCGGGGACTCCTACCAGACCAGGTTCGGGTGGGGAGTCGTCGGCCAGTTTTTCCTGTCCGGGCAAGTACTGCACGCGCTGGTCGTAACGATCGAGCTGACCATCATCGCGATGGCTATCGGAATCATTGGTGGGGTACTGCTTGCCGTAATGAGGCTTTCACCGAACCCGTTGGTGTCGGGATTCAGCTGGCTATACATCTGGTTCTTCCGGGGTACTCCAGTCTTGGTTCAGTTGCTGTTCTGGTTCAACCTCAGCTACGTTTTTCCCCAGCTTTCACTGGGGATACCGTTTGGGCCAGAATTTGTGCACTTCAGCGCCAACAACCTCATCACACCGTTTGTGGCTGCCGTTGTCGGACTCGGCCTTAACGAGGCCGCGTACATGTCCGAGATCGTGCGAGCAGGAATGCTGTCCGTGGATGAGGGACAGACCGAGGCGGCGCAGTCACTGGGAATGGGACGAGCTAAAACTCTACGACGGGTGGTGCTGCCACAGGCCATGAGGGTGATCATCCCGCCCACCGGTAATGAGCTAATCGGCATGCTCAAGACGACCTCACTCGCCAGCGTGATCACCGTGGTCGAACTTCTATATTCAGTGGAGATCATCTATGCCCGGACCTATCAGACGATCCCTCTCCTCTTGGTCGCGAGTCTGTGGTACCTCATTGTCACGACCATACTTACCGCTGGGCAGTACTACGTTGAACGGTACTTCGGGCGAGGATCCGCGAGGGCGCAACCGATGACGCCCCTGCAGCGGTTCCGGGGGTTGTTCGTCCAATTTCATGCCCGAACAAGGCCTGATCCCTTAGCGGCAAATAGTCTGACAGATGGGATGCGAGGTCGGATATGACAGAACAAATGGTGCTCGCAGAAAATGTGCACAAGAGCTTTGGGCTCAACGAGGTACTGAAGGGTATCGACTTGGAGGTCCAAAAGGGTGAGGTGATGGTCATCCTGGGACCCTCTGGGTCCGGGAAGTCGACATTTCTTCGGTGTATCAATCACCTTGAAAAGATTAATGCTGGCAGGCTCTACGTGGGGGGTGAGCTCGTGGGCTACCGGCAGGTCGGCGATAAGCTGCACGAGCTGCGGGATGCCGATATTTGCGGCAAACGAGCTGAGATCGGCATGGTTTTTCAACGGTTCAACCTTTTTCCGCATATGACCTCGCTGCAGAACATCATGGAAGCACCGGTGGGGGTTTTGCGCCAACCAAAGGATGTGGTCAGAAAACGCGCGCTGGCCCTTCTGGACAGTGTCGGCCTGGCGGACAAACGCGACGCTTACCCGAACCAATTATCCGGTGGCCAGCAGCAGCGGGTTGCCATCGCGCGGGCCCTCGCGTTGGAGCCCAAGTTGATGCTCTTCGATGAGCCCACCTCTGCGCTGGACCCTGAGCTGGTCGGCGATGTCCTGGACGTGATGAAGCAACTCGCACTCGACGGGATGACGATGGTCGTCGTCACCCACGAGATCGGCTTCGCGCGCGAGGTCGGCGACACCCTGGTGTTCATGGATGGTGGCGTCGTCGTAGAACGGGGAAAACCCCGCGAGGTCATCGAGAACCCGAAGCACAAGCGCACCAAAGAGTTCTTATCAAAGGTGGTGTAACCGTGCCGCTGGATAGCTGGATTGATGAGATAGCGGTGTTTGGAGGCGGACCTGGCGGCATGAATCGGTTTGCCTGGACGCCAGAGCTTGTCGCAGCCGGAGATTGGCTGGCAGACCGGATGCGCGAGCTTGACCTGCAGGTCGAGGTGGATCCGGCTGGCAACGTGCTGGGGAAGTGGTCGGCAGGCTCCGGGCCGGCAGTGCTGGTCGGTTCGCACCTGGATTCGGTACCTGCTGGAGGCAAATTCGATGGAACGCTCGGGGTCCTTTCGGGCCTAGAGGCTATCCGTCGGCTGCAGCGGGACGGATTCCAGCCCGAACGTCCGATCTGGCTTGTAGCGTTCAACGACGAAGAGGGCACGCGTTTCGACACTGCTTTGTTCGGTAGTTCAGCGTTCGTAGGTGAAGACCTCACCGGGCTACGTGACCGGATAGGGATCGACGGGGTCACCCTTGCGGAAGGGATGTCCGCAGCGGGGTTCGACTTTGATCGGCTCCCAAGCGCCAAAGCCGTTCACCACGTTGGTTGCTATCTCGAACTGCACATCGAGCAGGGCCCGCACATGGAGTCAAAGGGACTCGATACCGCAGTTGTCACCGACATCGTGGGTATGCGGGGTTACCGCGTTGAACTCCTCGGCCAGGCCAACCATGCCGGAGCCACCCCCATGCACGCTCGACGTGATGCGTTGGCATGCGCCTCCCGAGTGGTGTTGGCCCTACGCGATGGGGCCCTCGCCGCAGAAGACATCACAGCGAACGTTGGCCAGATCACCATCGAACCGGGTGGGTCCAACGTGGTGCCTGGAAAAGCCGTCCTACTCGTTGACGTACGAGCCGCTGACCCAACCAGGTTCGCATCGCTGGAGAATTTCGTACGCGACATAGTTCGACGTGCAGCGGACGAGGAAGGGATCTGCGCACACGTCTCGGAAACATATTCCGTTTCCCCTGCACCCATGGACGCGTCCCTGCAAGCCCTGCTCGGCGAGGAAATGACGATCGCGCAACTGGCGTGGGAATCGATGCCCAGTGGAGCGGGCCACGACGCCCAAGTCCTCGCTCGACACGTGCCAAGCGCCATGTTGTTCGTCCCAAGCCACAACGGCATCAGCCACGCTCCCGCGGAGTACACCGCACCAGCGCAGCGCGAACCAGGCGTACACGTCCTGACCAACACACTACGAAAACTGGGCTCGGCTGCAGCACCGCATGAGCAACAACCGATTCCGTCAGCAACAAGCGTTGATCAAAGACAAACACAACAAATACGTGGAGGTAGCGATGAACACTGAAGACGCGATCCGGGACAGTGCACGGGCCGTTGAGGCCGAAGTAGTGGCGTTGCGCAGGAAGCTGCACCAAAACCCAGAGATCGGTCTTCACCTACCCACAACTCAACAGATTGTCCTGGACGCTCTGGACGGCCTCGGCCTGGAAATCACGACTGGCCAAGCGACCACCTCTGTGACCGCAGTACTACGTGGCGCGCCTGGGGGCCCCGCAGTACTGCTGCGAGGCGACATGGACGCGCTACCAGTTTCAGAGGAAACCGGACTGGAATTCGCCAGTACCAGGGATGGCCTCATGCACGCCTGCGGCCATGACCTGCACACCGCGATGCTGATCGGCGCCGCGAAGGTCCTAGCGGCCAACCAAGACGCGCTTGAGGGCGACGTCGTCTTCATGTTCCAGCCCGGTGAGGAAGGATTCGACGGCGCGCAAATCATGCTGGACGAGGGCGTGTTGGACGCCTCAGGTCAGCGCGTCAGCTCGGCGTACGGCATGCACGTCATAGCGTCCATTGAACGAGGTGTCTTCACCAGCCGACCAGGCCCGCTCATGGCAGCC
>JALYUK010000205.1 GCA_030853805.1 Actinomycetota bacterium
GGCACTGAGATGACTGAGCACTCCCCCGGTCTGGGCCCGAAGCGCAGCATGCTGATCGAGACCCGGCGAGACGTAGGTGGCGTACCCGATTCGCACGACCACTTCATCACGGCAGCCCGCCTCGATGCTGCGACGACCGACAGCGGCCTTCAGGTCCGCCCACCGTGCGACCCCGCCGCGCTCGATCATGGCTGCGCGAAGCCTGAGATGATCCGCCATCGCCACAGCGTGCCCGGTGGCACGGCTTCCTCATGGGGTTATGCACAGGTGTGCCCTACATCTGAGCCCACCGCGCTAGCGGGCCGCCCACTCCCGGTGTACCTGGTCGTATACAGCCTGGGTCTGCTCGGCGATGGCGTCCCAGCCGAACTCGCGGATGGCCCGCTCGCGACCGGCCCGGCCGCGCGCCCGCGCCCGCTGCGGGTCCGAGACCGCGTCGGTCATCACCCGGGCGAGGTCCGCCACGAACAGATCAGGATCCTTCGGTGTACCGGTGCCGTCCTCGACCTGATCGATGGGCACCAGCCAGCCGGTCTCACCGTCAGCTACAACTTCGGGGATACCGCCGGTAGCGGTGCCCACAACAGCGGCTTCGCAGGCCATCGCCTCGAGGTTGACGATTCCGAGCGGTTCGTAGACGGACGGGCAGATAAATACCGTCGCGGCCGACAGGAGTGCGACAACCTCCTGACGTGGCAGCATCTCGTCGATCCACACGACACCGCCACGTGACTCCTGCAGGCCGGCCACCAGCGCCTGCACTTCCGCGAGAATCTCAGGGGTGTCGGGCGCACCAGCACAGAGCACCAGCTGGACGTCCGGCGGCAGCTGCGCGGCCGCGCGGAGCAGGTAGGGCAGACCCTTCTGCCGGGTGATCCGCCCGACGAACACGACCGACGGCCTGCTGGGGTCCATCCCGTGCCTGCGGGCGGTTTCCAGAGCCTGCTCCGACTGGTCGCGCGCCCACAGTCGCGAGTCGATCCCGTTGTGCACGACGTGTACCCGCGCCGGGTCGAGGGCGGGGTAACTACGCAGGACGTCCGCCCGCATGCCATGCGAGACGGCGATGACGGCGGCAGCGTTCTCGTAGGCGGTGCGCTCGACATAGGACGACACGCGGTACCCACCGCCCAGCTGCTCGGCCTTCCACGGCCGCATCGGCTCCAGCGAGTGAGCGGTGATGACGTGCGGAATCCCGTGCAGCAACGATGCGAGGTGGCCGGCCATGTTCGCGTACCAGGTGTGGGAGTGCACGACGTCGGCTCCGACGCAGTCCGCGCTCATCGTGAGGTCGACCCCGAGTGTCTGCAGGGTGGCGTTCGCGTCGGCGAGCTCGGGAAGGTTCGGATAGCCGGTCGTGTCCGGTTCATCGACCGGGGCGCCGAACGCGCGCACCCTCGTCAGGGTGCCTGAGGCCCGCAGGGACTTCACCAGCTCGGCGACGTGCACCCCCGCGCCTCCGTAGATGTTCGGCGGGTATTCCTTGGTCAGCAGATCGACGCGCATTCCCGGGACGCTAGTCCCTCTGAGTGGTTCACGCACGGCTCGGTGAGCAGACCTGCCGATCGGACCTCCATGGGCCTATGGTTTGGGCCATGGTTGCCACAGGTGGTCCTAAAGTTCTCGCGATCGTGTTGGCCGGCGGGGAGGGCAAGCGGCTGATGCCGCTGACTGCTGACCGGGCCAAGCCGGCAGTTCCCTTCGGTGGGATCTACCGCCTCATCGATTTCGCGCTGTCCAATCTCGCGAACAGCGGTTATCTCAAGATGGTCGTGCTGACCCAGTACAAGTCGCACAGCCTGGACCGTCACATCAGCAAGTCGTGGCGGATGTCGACCTTGCTCGGCAACTACGTCGCCCCCGTTCCCGCCCAACAGCGGATGGGCAAGCAGTGGTTTGCCGGATCGGCGGATGCGATCCACCAGAGCCTGAACCTGATCTACGACGAGAAGCCGGACTATGTCGTCGTGGTGGGCGCCGACCACGTCTACCGGATGGACTTTTCCCAGATGGTCGCCCAGCACATCGAGTCGGGCGCAAAGTGCTCGGTCGCTGCGATCCGCCAGCCGATCGAGCAGTCCGACCAGTTCGGCGTCATCGAGCTGGAGAAGGGCAGCGACCGCATTGCGGCATTCCTGGAGAAGCCGAGCGATCCCGAGCCGCTGCAGGACAGCCCGAAGGAGATCCTCGCGTCGATGGGCAACTACGTCTTCACCACCGATGCGCTCGTGGACGCCGTGATTCGCGATGGCGACCGCGAGGGGAGCAAGAACGACATGGGTGGTGACATCGTCCCTGACTTCGTCAGCCGCGGCGAGGCCTACGCCTATGACTTCAAGAACAATGTCATCCCCGGAGCCACGGACCGCGACCGCGGGTACTGGCGCGACGTCGGGACGATGGACTCCTACTTCGAAGCCCACATGGACATGGTCTCGATCCTGCCGATCTTCAACATCTACAACTACGAATGGCCGATCCTCACTGACTCCGGCAGCTATCCGCCGGCCAAGTTCGTCCATGGTTCGGCAGACCGGCAGGGCACTGCCGTCGACTCGATGGTGTCGCCGGGCTGCATTGTCAGCGGCTCCAGGGTCGAGCGCTCCGTCCTGTCACCCAACGTGCATGTGCACAGCTTCGGACGCATCGAGGACTCCGTGCTGTTGGACAACGTCAAGGTCGGACGCAACTGCACGATCCACCGCGCCATCATCGACAAGGACGTTGAGGTCCCTGACGGCGTCAGCATCGGGGTCGATCACGACGAGGACCGTAGGCGCGGCCTGACCGTCACTGACAGCGGGCTCGTGGTGGTCGGTAAGGGCACCGTCCTGCAGGCGTGAGCGAGCAGACCGCGCCCGATATCGCGACGGCCGCACAGCCGGCTGCCAGCGCCCTGCGGTTCGTCCTGATCGGCCAGGACTCCCCCAGCTGCACAGCAGATCTGGTGGCGGTCGTGGCAAAGCTCGACGAGGACGTGATCGATCTTGCGCAGGGTGCGGTGCATGGATGGCTGACCCTGTCCGTCACCACCACATTGCGCTGCGGACAGGACCGACTGCAGTCCGCGGTCGAGGCTGTCGCCGATCGACACAGCCTCCAGGTGCACGTCGAGTCCCTTTCGGACGACGGGCTGTCGCAGCCGCACCGGGCCGGTCGGGTGTCGGTCGTCGTCATCGGTGCTCCGCTACACGCCACGGCTCTCGGTGCGATCACCTGGGCGATCACTGCGCACGGCGCGCGGATGGACCGGGTTCGTCGGTTGGTCAGCATGCCGGTCACCGGACTGGAGATCGATGTGTCCGGCGCCGACGTGACCGTCCTGCGACCGATGCTGGCCAAGCTGGCGGCAACCCATTCGGTGGACGTCGCCGTGGCACCGGGCGGGCTGGAGCGACGGGGTCGACGGCTGCTCGTGATGGACGTCGATTCGACCCTGATCCAGGACGAGGTGATCGAACTGCTCGCCCGGCACGCAGGCGTTGAGGCGCAGGTCCACGAGATCACCGAGCGGGCCATGGCCGGAGAGTTGGATTTTGCGCAGAGCCTGCACGAACGAGTGGCCACCCTCGCCGGGCTGCCCGAGTCGGTGCTGGACGATGTGCGCCGCGCGGTCCGCCTCACCCCAGGGGCAGCCACCCTCGTGCGCACGGTGCGGCGGCTCGGATTCACCGTGGCAGTCGTGTCCGGCGGGTTCATCGAGATCGTCGGCCCGCTGGCTGCCGAACTCGGTATTCATCACGCGCACGCCAATGCGTTGGAGATCCGGGACGGCCGGTTGACCGGTCGCGTCAGCGGAGCTGTGGTTGATCGCGCTGAGAAAGCCCGCGCATTACGCCGTTTCGCCGACCAGGAAGGGTTGCCACTGTCGCGCACTGTCGCGGTCGGTGACGGGGCGAATGACCTGGACATGCTGGCCATCGCGGGCCTGGGCATCGCCTTCAATGCGAAACCGTTGGTGCGCGCCGAAGCCCACGCGTCGGTCAGCGTGCCCTACCTCGACGCGGTTCTGTATCTGCTGGGTATCTCGCGCGAGGAGGTCGAGGACGCCGACTTGCTCGATGCGCCCGATTCTCTCGATCACGCCGACTCCTTAGACTCGCGCCATGGCTGAAAACCCCACGAAGTTCTCCGCTGCGCTCCGATACTTCGCGGGGGCCCCGATGAAGGTTCTTTCTCGAGGCCCTCTTGATGTCTGATGCACCCCCGCGCTCGTTGCTCATCATCGGAGGCGCGGAGGACAAGGTGGGTCGCGTCACCATCCTGCGACGGTTCGTCCGGCTTGCGGGAGGACGCAAGGCTCGGTTGGTCGTCATACCGACCGCTTCATCGGTGCCTGACGAGGTCGTCGAGGTGTACTCCACCGTGTTCGAGCGCCTCGGGTGTGCAGGCATCGTGTCGGTCGATCCCAAGGACCGTCGCGCCAGCGCGGACGAAGAGCTGGTCGCCCATGTCGATGAGGCGACCGGGATCTTCCTGTCCGGAGGTAACCAACTCAAACTCAGCCAGCTGATCGTCGGTACGCCACTCGGCGCAGCATTGGTACGCGCCTATGAGCGTGGCGCCGTGGTCGCGGGTACCTCTGCAGGTGCTTCGATCATGAGTCAGTTCATGATCTCGATGGGCGACGAAGGTGTCACCCCCCGCCAGCGGTCCAGCCAACTCACCGCCGGGCTGGGGCTGCTGCCGGGCGTCATCGTGGACCAGCACTTCGACCAGCGCGCGCGGTACGGAAGGCTGTTGTCCCTGGTGGCCGGCTCACCGAGCCTGCTCGGCATGGGCATCGACGAGGACACCGCAGCCGAGATCACCGACGGTCGGACGCTCCGCGTGGTTGGGTCAGGTGCGGTGTTCGTCATCGACGCCCGTAACGCCGTGACCGACGCTCATGAGGCCCGTCGTGATGCTCCCCTGCTGGTTACCGGCGCCGTGGTGCATACCTTGCCCTTCGGTGCCACCTTCGACCTCCCGAGTGCAACGCTCACCGAATTCGTGGAGAAACACGCCGATCTCTCGGTCTCATCCAGTCGCGATCGGCACGACACGGCGACTGCTGCCGCGGCACTAAGGCACTGACCATGCGAAGGCACTGACCATGCTGAGGCACTAACCCCACTCGCCCCTGACGCCACCCACCCCAACGACCAGGAGGTTCAGCCGTGTCCACTGAGCGCGCCACACCCACCGAACCCGCCGCCCCCGAGCTGAGGACGGTGTCCGCGCGCGTCTACCGCGGGCCCAACATCTGGTCCTACGACAAGGCTGTTCACCTGGTTGTCGATCTCGGAGTGCTCGAGCAGTACCCCACGGACCTGCTCCCCGGTTTCACCGACGGCCTGTTGCACTTCCTGCCCGGTCTGGAGGGGCACACCTGTTCGCGTGGACATCACGGCGGCTTCATCGAGCGGCTGCGTGAGGGCACCTGGGTGGGCCACGTCGCCGAGCACGTTGCACTGCAGTTGCAGCAGCAGGCCGGTCACGATCTACGACGCGGTAAGACCCGAGCGGACCGGTCAGTACCCGGTCGTTACAACGTCATCTTCGGGTATCTGGACGAGCGTGTCGCGCTGGCGGCCGGGCAGCTCGCGATCAGGCTTGTCAATCACCTCGTCCAGGCGGAGCCGGACTTCGATTTTCCGGCCGAGTTGGAGGCTTTCCTGGTCGCCTCGGGCCGGACGGCGTTCGGACCCTCAACCAATGCGATCATCGAAGAGGCCGTCAGCAGGGACATTCCGTGGACCCGCCTCAATCAGGCGTCACTGGTTCAGCTGGGTCAAGGCGTGCACGCTCAGCGCATCAGGGCGACGATGACCTCGCGCACCTCGGCTCTGGCGGTGGACATCGCCGGTGACAAGAGTCTGACCAACGCGTTGCTCGGCTCGGCCGGTCTACCGGTCCCCAGATCGCAGACGGTACGCACCGCTGACGGCGCCGCGCAGGCTGCGACCGAGATCGGATTCCCGGTCGTCGTCAAGCCGTTGGACGGTAACCACGGACGCGGGGTGGTGCTCAATCTACGGTCCGAGGACGAGGTACGCGCAGCCTTCCCGATCGCCGAGGAACAGACGCGACGCGGCATTGTGCAGGTCGAGTCGCACATCACCGGCAAGGACTACCGGTGCCTGATCATCGGTGGTCGGATGGCGGCGATCGCCGAGCGGGTCCCGGCCCATGTCATTGGTGACGGTGAGCACACGGTGCGCGAACTGGTGGAGATCACCAACGCCGACCCGCGGCGCGGAGTAGGCCATGAGAACGTCCTGACCCGGATCAAGATGGATGACGGCGCGCTGGAGCTGGTCCGCTCGCAGGGGCAGGAGTGGGAGAGCGTGCCAGCAGCCGATCAGCTCGTGAAGCTGGCCCTGACCGGCAATATGTCGACGGGTGGGATCTCCGTGGACCGGACCTTCGATGCCCACCCGGACAACATCGAGGTCGCCGAGGAAGCTGCGCAGCTGATCGGCCTGGACGTCGCGGGCATCGACTTCATCTGCCCCGACATCACCGCGCCGGTGCGCGAGACGGGCGGTGCCATCTGCGAGGTCAACGCGGCGCCCGGTTTCCGGATGCACACCCACCCGACCGTCGGCGAACCTCAGTTCATCGCCAAACCGGTGGTCGACCTGCTCTTTCCACCGGGCGCGCCGTCGCGGGTGCCCATCGTCGCCGTCACCGGCACCAACGGCAAGACCACCACGTCCCGGATGCTCGCCCACATCATGAAGGGCCTGGGGCGCAAGGTCGGGATGACGTCCACCGACGGCATCGTCATCGACGAGCGTCTGGTGATCCGGGCAGATGCGTCCGGGCCGAGGTCCGCCCGGATGGTGCTGCAGAACCCGCGGGTCGATTTCGCGGTGCTGGAAGTTGCCCGCGGTGGCATCCTGCGCGAAGGTCTGGGTTATGACCGCAACGACATCGCGGTCGTCACCAACATCGCTGCCGACCACCTCGGCCTTCGCGGCATCGACACCCTCGAGCAGCTTGCAGCGGTCAAGGCCGTCATCGTCGAGGCCGTTCCCCGCAACGGGTTCGCGGTACTCAACGCCGACGACCCGCATGTACGCGCGATGCGTCGCAAATGCTCCGGCACCGTCGTGTGGTTCTCGATGCAGGCTCCGGACAGCCAGATCGGGCAGTTCGTCGAGGAGCAGTGCCGGCGCGGTGCCCGCGCTGTGCTGTTGGAGCAGAGCGAGCGCGGCGAGATGATCGTGCTGCGTCAGGGGCGGCGCAGGATGCCGCTGGCCTGGACCCACCTGCTGCCCTCCACCTTCGGGGGGACTGCCCGGATGAACGTCGCCAATGCGCTCGCAGCCGCCGGCGCCGCCTTCGCCGCCGGTGCTCCGCTGCACGACATCCGCCAGGGTTTGCGGACCTACACCACGTCCTACTATCTGTCCCCCGGACGGTTGAACCGGCTGGAGGTCAACAGCGCCGAGGTGTTCGTCGACTACTGCCACAACCCGCCCGGGATGGAGAAACTGGGCGAATTCGTCGACGGGTACGTCGAGCAACGGCAGAAGGCGCTGGATCACCGCATCTCCCGCATCGGGATGATCGGTGCAGCCGGTGACCGACGCAACGAGGACATCGAGGCATTGGGCGAGATCGCTGCGCAGCACTTCGACGTCATGGTGGTGCGTGAGGATGAGAACCTCCGACGGCGGGCTCCGGGTGAAGCAGCCGAACTGGTGGTCCGCGGTGCACGACGGGCCATGGACCAGGGTGCTCGCTGTCGACAGGTCACCACCGTCACGAACGAATCGCAGGCGGTGCGTCACGCGGTGCTGTTGGCCAACGCCGGCGACCTGGTGATGCTCTGCGTCGACCAGCATGCCGCGGTGCTCGCAGAACTGGAAGACTTCACCCACCAGGCCAACCCCGGTTCCCGTACGGATGAGTCGCAGCCCGGGGATCCGGATCTGGACCCGCAGCAGTTGGCCGACGATGCGCAGAGCACCTACGCCGAACAGGAAGCCGAGCGTCGCGAGGCCATCGAACCGCAGGCACCCTGACTCCTGCTTCCATCGAGAGGTGGAGATGCCGTCGAAGGGTGGGAATGTACCTGCACCCCTCGGCGGTTTTCCTACCTTTCGATGGCGGCGGTGAAGCGTCTGAGCGCGCCCGCGTACCGGTGCACGTCCGGATCCGCTGCGGACTCGATCAGCAACGCCAGCGCCTCGCGCAGAGCGTCCGCGTCGCGGCCCATGTCATGCAGGGTAAAGGCCCGAAACGCCACGACCGCAGGAGAATCGGGCCAGTCCGCGAGCAACTCGTCGAACACGGCGAGCGATTCCTCGAATCGTCTCAGATGCCGCAGCGTGGAACCCTTCTGAATCATCGCCCGGTGCCGGAAGGGTTCGCGTAGCCGCCCGTCGAGCGCTTCGTCGTAGCGGGTGAGCGCCGCCAACTCCTCACCTGCGGTGTCGTAGGCGCCGGCCAGTTCGTAGATCACCCGGGCGTCGTGCGGATACTGCCGTCTCAGTGCCTCGGCGTCCGCGATCCGACGATTGTCATCACTCAGCTCCCAGAGCGCGTTGATGCGGTCCTGCGCCTCGTGTTGTCCGATCGCCACTGCTGCCTTACGCCGGATCGCTGCAGCATCGTCGATCCGCCCGCCGTGCTCGAGCAACCACCGATGCAGTTGGGCCCGGTCCGCGTGCACCATCTCGGCCAGTACGTCACCGTCGCGGGCGTCCTCGAGCAAAGCGCGTAGGCCATCCAATTCGGTCTCTGAGGAACTGAGCGCACTCACCCCGACTCTCCCCAGACCCTCCCGGAACCGTTCTTCCAAATCCTGCATGGTGCGTCCGCGCAGGTAGTGCTCTTTGTGTTGGATGTGTACGCGATCAGCGGCCAGCCCCGCCATCTCGCCGAGATTGACCAGTATCTCGTCGGTGCGGTCCCCTCCGGTGCCCAGGCCCAACAGCACTCGGGAACCGGGCGGTGTCAACCCCCGAGCCACCCGCAGCAGTGCCTCCAGACCGGCCTCGTTGTGAGCCATGTCGATAATGACGCTGGCTTCGCCCACCGCGAGAGGCACCGTGTAGATGTTCATCCGGCCCGCGTTGTGTTCCACATCGGGCCGGAAGGTGCGTAGTCCCTGTACAACGGCTTCCACCGGCAGACCGATGGCCAGCGCGGCCGCCGCCGCAGCGAGAGCATTGGCGATGTTGTGTTCGGACAGCCCGCTCAGCGTCACCGGCACATCGAGCACGGGTAGCAGGCGCTGCGGCGAATCGCCGGACGTCAAGACGGTGAGATAGCCGTCCAGCACGGTGATTCCGCGCCCGCCTGCACCCAGCGCCTCTCGCAGTGCCGGGGCATCCGGTGACAGCGCGAAACACCACGGCCGACCACTGGCGGTCGAGTGCATCGCCCACACCCGGGGATCCTCACCGTTCAGCACGACCCAGCCGTTCGGCCTGGTGACACGGGTGATGATCGCCTTGACCTCGGCGAGTTGATCCAGGGTGTCGATGCCGTTGGAGCCGAGGTGGTCCGCGCTGACGTTGGTCACCACGCTGACGTCGTTGTAGGCCGTACCCAGGCCCTTGAGCAACATCCCGCCGCGTGCTGTCTCCAGGACCGCGACCTGAACGCTCTTGTCACTCAGCACCGTGCGCGCGCCCGCAGGGCCGGAGTAGTCCCCGCCCTCGATCAGCTCACCGTCGATCAGGACCCCGTCCGTCGAGCTCCATCCCGTGCGACGCCCGGCGGTCATCGCAAGATGCGCCAACAACCGGGTCGTCGTGGTTTTGCCGTTGGTGCCGGTCACGCAGATCGTAGGAATTTTCGGGCGCAGCGGTCGCAGTGGTTCACCGGTCGCAGCCGAGCGCACGACACCGGCCGCGTGCGCGACTGCCTGTTCGACGTCCTCGCCGTCCAGCAGCCGGGTCAGCAGCGGGCCGAAGACGTCGCCCAGCGCTTCTGCCCGACCGCGGTTCCGCACTACTACAGCGACCACCGCGTGCGAGAGTTCACCACCGGGCCGGGCCCGGACACCGAGCCGGGCAGTTCCCACACCGGCTCCGACCGCACGCACGCACCGCTCGAGCAACCGCAGCACAAAACGCTGCCGCGTCTCGGTATCGGCAAGGCCGGGATCGCCACGCCGAACTCCGAGACGGACCGCGAGCGCCGCAAGCACCTCGTGCTCAGCCCCGAGATAACCCGGCACCTCAAGGGTGAGCACGACCGCGGGTTTGGTGAAGTACAGATTGGGCCCCTGCAGCACCCGGATGTGAGTGACCGAAGCGTCGGGTCGAGTTGTCACGGTGGGCACGTGCGAAAGCCTAAAGCCCTACTGCCCCATCGCGTGTACGCCACCGTCGACGTGCACGATCTCGCCTGTGGTTGCGGGGAACCAGTCCGACATCAGGGCGACGCAGGCCCGCGCCGCCGGCTCCGCGTCACGGACATCCCAGCCCAGCGGTGCCCGCTTACCCCAGGTGTTCTCGAAGGTCTCGAAGCCGGGGATCGACTTTGCGGCGGTGGTACGGATCGGCCCGGCTGCCACCAGGTTGCAGCGCACTCCCCTGGGGCCGAGGTCGCGCGCGAGGTAACGGTTGGTGGATTCGAACGCGGCCTTCGCGACCCCCATCCAGTCGTAGACCGGCCAGGCGAACTGTGCGTCGAAGGTCAAACCGACCAGTGCCGACCGTTCGCGCATCAGCGGCAACGCGGCGACCGCGAGGGATTTGAGCGAGTACGCCGACGCGTGCAGCGCGACGCTGGCGTCCTCCCAGGTGCCGCGCATGAAATCGAACGCGCCCGGTGGCGCGAATCCGATCGAGTGCAGCACCCCGTCAAGCCCGTCCACATGCTCGCTGAGCCGGTCGGAAAGGCTGGCCAGGTCATCGGCGTTGGTGACATCCAGTTCCACGATCTGCGGTGTTGTGGGCAGTCGCCGGGAGATGGTTCGGGTGATCTTCATGGTCCGTCCGAAGGAGGTCAGGACCACCTCTGCACCTTCCTGTTGTGCCAGGCGGGCCACGTGGAATGCGATGGATGAATCCATCAGCACCCCGGTAACCAGCAGTGTCTTACCTTCGAGTAATCCCATGGCGTCCTCTCGATGTTTCTCGGATGGGGCGGTTGTTCCGATCAGCCTGTTCTTCGGATTGCCCGGATGAAGCTCAGTGACCCATTCCGAGGCCACCATCGACCGGGATGACCGCGCCGCTGATGTACGCCGCCTCATCACTCGCGACGAAGCGCACCACCTGTGCAATTTCCTGCGCCTGGGCGAACCGGCCGGCT
>JALYUK010000206.1 GCA_030853805.1 Actinomycetota bacterium
TCACGCACACCGCATTCTGGTGCGTCGCGTTCTTCTTCGCCTCCGCCGGCGCTTCTGCGGGCTACCTGACCGTGTCGGAGATATTCCCGCAGGAGGTCCGCGGTCAGGCCATCTCCTACTTCTTCGCGGTCGCCCAGGTCTTCGGAGCGTTGGGGCCGGTGTTCTACGGGTGGCTGATCGGAGACGGCAAGGACCGTACCCCGATGTTCTGGGGCTACCTCATCGCGACCGCCATCATGCTCATCGGCGCGACCGTGGCCATCGTGTGGGGTGTTGATGCCGAGGGCAAGTCGCTCGAAGAGATAGCACCGCCGCTGACCGAGCACGACGAGCAGGGCAACTCGATCACCCATCTGCCCGTCTGAGGAGGCGCTGATGTCTACAGCAGCAACCGACCCGCCGTACACCGTCGTGGTCGGGGTGAGCGGCACGTCGAAGTCACGGGCTGCGGTGATCTGGGCAGCGGCTCAGGCCAGCGCCAACCACGGGCGCCTGATCGCGGTGCGCGTACTCAAAAGAGTCCCCTCCCCCGAGGCACCCACGAGCGTGTCGTCGCAGCGGCCGCTGTCGGAGCCGCTATCGTCCCGAAGCGCACATGACACGGCCACGGCATATCAGCAGGCCGATCTTGCTGCCGACATCGCCGAGACACTCGGGTCCTCCCACCAGGCCGAGTGCCGAGTTCTGTACGGGGGCACGCGCAAATGTCTGCTCGCAGCTGCCCGCAGTGCGGATCTCCTCGTCATCGATGCTGCGCGCACACCGTCGTCTTCGTCCATGTTGGCGCACCGGATCATCGCGGCGGCCGGATGTCCGGTGGTCGTTCTACCGCCGGCACTGACCCACGAGCCGCCGCCATGGATCGTCAAGGCGGGTCAGGTGGTGGGCCAGACGGCACTGCGTGCGCTGGGTACCAGCGGCCGGCCGGGATACCACCCACCGGAGTAGTCGGCGCGGTGGTGCCCGGTACCTACCAGGCCAGGTGCAGCAGCGGGTCGAGGGCCACGCCGATGAAGACGAGCGTGAGATAGCTGATCGAGTAGTGGAACAACCGCATCGGTCGCAGCACGTCGTAGGCGGCTCCGTTCTGAGCCGCTCGGCGTAGCCGGTGCGCTTCGACGAGGAAGAGCGCGCCCGAGGCGAGCGCAACCACCGTGTAGAGCACCCCCATTGAGGCAACCGGCACGAGTACCAACGACGTGATCACGGTCGCCCACGCGTAGAGCACGACCTGTGCAGCGACCGCCGTGTCACGCGCGACCACGGGCAGCATCGGCACGCCCGCGCTGGCGTAGTCCTTCTTGTAACGCATCGAGAGCGGCCAGTAGTGCGGCGGCGTCCAGAAGAAGACGAGAAGGAAGAGGACCAGCGCCGGCCACGCCAATGAATTAGTAACCGCTGCCCAGCCGATGAGCACCGGCATACAGCCTGCGACCCCGCCCCACACGATGTTCTGGGACGTCCGACGCTTCAGCAGGAGTGTGTAGAAGAGGACGTACAGGACGATGGCGCCGATCGAGAGCGCGGCGGACAGCCAATTGACCAACAGTCCCAGCCAGGCCACCGAAAGAAGACCCAGGATGGAGGCGAACGTGTAACCGGCGCGGGGCCCGATGACGCCGGTGGCCATCGGTCGACCCTCGGTGCGGTGCATCAGCCGGTCGATATCACGGTCCAGGCAGCAGTTGAAGGCGTTCGCCGATCCGGCGGACAGGCTCCCACCGACGAGGGTTGCCACGATCAGCCATACCGCGGGGACCCCCCGCTGCGCCAGGAACATGACCGGGAAGGTCGTCACCAGAAGTAGTTCAATGATGCGCGGCTTGGTCAACGACACGTAGTCAGCAATGATCTGTCGGCTCGACCGAGCCGCCAGACCGTCTACGGAGTCGGCGACCCCTGTCGCGCCCTGATCGGTCGACCCCGGGTGTGCGGGCGACGTCTGACCATCAGTCGCAAGATTCGGCGAGCTGGCTTTCACAGTGTCCTTTGAAGGTTTGGCTTGTGCATCCACGATGAACCCGGGCAATCTGGGCCCCTGAACTGGTCCCCTGATCGTAGTCCTCGCCATTCGGCGCCTCGAGGGCACCACAGCGCAGTGGCCGGTGGTCCGCGTCGGGGAACAACGCGGCTGTGCATTGGGATCGGAATTATTCAAAGCACCCGGCCACTGGTTGCGCCAAGATCCCTGCCCAACTGAGATGTCGGACTCATGAAACCTCTGCCACCGTGCTGCGGCGAGGGTCCTCAGTGACCGCTTCGGGCCGCATACACGATGAGTTCCTCTGCAAGATCCCAACCGATCCGAACCGTGTCCAGGACCAGGTCGTAGTGCCGCGCATCGGA
Source organism: Actinomycetota bacterium (assembly GCA_030853805.1). Classification (GTDB taxonomy): domain Bacteria; phylum Actinomycetota; class Actinomycetes; order Actinomycetales; family Dermatophilaceae; genus Allobranchiibius. Next base: position 2,347 of record JALYUK010000206.1, read on the forward strand.
GGAATTGACCCCGTAGAAGTGTTTGGCGTACACCGAACGGATCCTGTCATTCTCCCGCTGTGCCGCAGTCGCGGACTTCTCGTCGATCCCGTGCTGTTGCATTGCCGACTTGATCCGTCCCTCGGGCCGACCGTCGAGCCGTACATGCAACACGTCTGCATGGTCTGCAAGCACCATTGCCGCTGCGTGACCGAGGATGACGGCGTTCTTGCCGTCGGCAACCTTTCGTATCTCGGCCTCCGTGCCACGCATCACGTCGCGGTCGGTCACGCCCTGGTCGACGGGGGCCGGGACTGCCATGCCAGGCGACAGACTCGACATATGGGCCAGAAATCCCCACAAGCCGCTGGGCGCGTCGTGTTCGATTGCCTCGGCGTCCTGCACTGAGATCCCGAGCTCGTTCGCGACGGCGACCGGGACCGCCCGGTCGATGAACTCAAGGCCCAGCTGCTTGGCCACCCGCGGACCCACTGCGCTTCCCCCGGCCCCGTAGGACGCCGAGATTGTGACAATCATGATCGTCTCCCTTCGACGCCCACGACGTTATCGCTCATCCCGTTTGCAGCGCCAGCCGCCGACGGGCATCCGACCTGCTCGGATCGCGGGGTCCAGAGGCAGCCGAGCCTCTCGCGTCGGATCGGCATCCAGGGATCGGTTTCGGACCGATCGGTTTCGGACCGGGGCTTCCCTGCAACTGCTATCGACCATCGGCTGGATGGCCGATACTTCACCCTGTGCTTCGTCATACCTGGTGGGTCCTCGGTCTCGTGCTGCTCGGAGGTGGTGTTGCGGTAGTGCTGGCATCTCAGATCGGTCCCAGCAACTTCGGTTGGTTCGCCTACGCACCCCTGGGCGACGGCTCCGGCGGGCGCATCAGCAGTGGCTCCCTGTGGAACGGCTCCCTGTGGAACGGGTCGATGCTGATCGTCAACCGACGGCAGGTCCTCGGTCTTGCCGTTGCGGCCATCGGACTGGTGGTTCTCGCTGCTGGGACGGGGTTCAAACTGGGTCGGCGTCGTGCCTGATGGCCGGATGCTTCTTCAACTCATTGGTTGAGGGCGGTACCCAGGACGGTAGGAGCTACGGGTGGCAGGTTGGGCCAGACCATGACCTCGCGCACCGCGGTGGCGTCGAAACCTGCGGCCGCGACGGCGCCTCTGGTGTCGCGGCGGATCGAGCATCCACCGGCGGCGCGCCCCCACACTGGCTCCAGTAGTTGCTGAAGGCGACCGACCCAGTGTCCCGGTGGGGCTGCGGCGTGCTCGAGCAGGAGCAGCCGACCACCAGGTACCAGGACCCGTCGCAGCTCTGCGAGCACTCTGGGCGGTTGTGTTACCGAGCAGAGCACGCATGCACAAAGCACTGCATCGACCGAACCGTCAGCCAACGGCAGGTCGTGGGCGTCCGCAGAGAGCAGCATGACCGGTACCGGGCAGGCCGTCACCCGTCCACGGGCGAGGGCGCGCATCGAGGGGTCGGGCTCGACGGCGACCACTGATGTCACCGTGGCCGGCAGGTGGGCCAGGTCGTGACCGGGTCCAAGACCCAGGATCAGCAGCCGACCACTTGCTTCTGCCAGCACCGACGCACGTAGCCGGCCGTAGCCGCCACGTTCCCCGGCCGCGGCGACCAATCGGTAGACCTGTGCGAAGACCGGGTGGGCGTGTTCCTGCTCACTGCTCATGACCCAGTATCAACTCAGGGTTCGGTACAGCTCCTGTTCACCCGACAGGTCGGGTCGAAGTCGCAGACCGCAGACTTCACGACGACACCGGCGTCGGCGATCCGCACCTGAGGCCCATACACAGCCAGTCGCTCTCGGCAGACGCCGCACGGGCTCAAGATCAGGAAGCGGCCATCCGAATGCCGGTGCAGGCAGATCGAGGCCACGATCTGCTGACCAGGGTGATAGCCCCGCAGTAGGGCTCGATTTCGTGACACACCTGCACTGACGGATTGATGGCATCGGGCGAGGTTCCGGTCAGGATCGTTCCGTCCGCGAGCGACCTCGCGGCTGTTCCTCGATGGTCCCGGTCCTCGAATCGGCTCTCGATGAGTGCGCGGCAGGCCCTGATCACTGCTTCGAGTGCCTGGTCATCCACGGCGCGAACGTCCACGGGTTGTATGAGCAGCGGTGAACGACGACATCCTGGGGCTGCAGAACCGACCGACTGCCGACCCGTGTGCGGTGACGGCATCGCCCTCTGAACCGGACCACCCAGCCTTGATTCATACCGTCCTGAGTGAGCCCGAGGAAGTGGAAGAACTCCCGCGCACGCTCGACGTCGTCGGTATGCAGGTTGGTGATGACCTCTGACGCTTTCATCACCCAAGCCTGACAGGTGGCTCGGACATACCACTGACGCCGAGCCGTCTCACAGGTGGCACCGTTTCACCGCAGGGCACCGATATCCGGATGTGGATCGCTCATCGATCGTTGCGGGTCTCGTCAGGTGCTGGCATCGAGGTCGATGGCGAGCATGGGTAGTCGAGCGTGGTTCACGTCGATACGTGTATCCAAGGTTCGTTCCAGTACCGGTCGCAGCTTCGCCCAGGATCGGGGATGCGTGGTGGCGTAACGGCCCAGTGACGCGGCGGAGTCGGCCTCATCGAGGCGATGCGCAGTTGCCACTGCCGGTGGGCGGCTGCCGAGGTAGACGCGGACCTGCGGATTGGCGCGGACATTGCGGATTGGCGCGGACATTGCGGAACCACTGCGCTTTTTCACCGAAACCGGACACGACGACATAGCGTCCCGGTGCTGGATGGTCGACGATCTCCAAGGCCACGTATCGCCTCAGCCCAGAGGTGCGCCCCACATGTTCGAGCATCAACAGCCGTGACCCGAACAGGAAACCGAGCTTGGCGCGATAGAGCCAGATCGGAGCCCGTACAAACCATCGGACCCTGAGCAGTGCTGCGCTGGCACGCGTGATCGGGCTCGGTCGCTGATCATTCACAGGACCGATGTTCGCAGCTGGTTCGGTTCAGATCCGGCGTTCCGGATTTCATTTACCTGGCGGCCGATTTCGAGGCTGTCGAGACTTGGAAGTTTCCGCCGGCAACCCAGGCGACCAGAGCGATGGTTGCTTCCACATCTGTGACCGACCAAGCTGGCCGGCATGAGCTTCAAGCACATGGCGCCGGCTTTCGTACGCCACGGTCTCTCGCATACAGCCAGTTGGTGACGTCATGACGCGCGGAGCATTGCTCTGGGCCGGAATTGCTCTCCTTGGCATCGGGTTGGTGATGATCGTGGCTGCCTCCAGAAATACCCGGACCGAGTCCCAAAAGAAAGGGCTGAGGGCAACAGCGGTTGGCGTCGACGTTGCCGCAGCGATTCTCTTCATCGTCGCGAGCCTGAGGTAACCGGCAAATCCTGCGACCCGTGCGAGGCGGCAGGTAAGAGCGAAACACTGGCAGGCTGGGCAGCTATCCGAGGTGTAGAAAATCTGGACGCCTCAGGGCGGTGGCCAGCGCGTCGAGGGTGCTGGTCACCACTCGGTAGTAGGACCAGCGGCCGCGTTGCTCGCGGGTCAGTAGCCCGGCGTCGACGAGTTGCTTGAGGTGATGGGAGACCGTCGGTTGGCTGAGCCCGCCGGGCTCGGTGAGATCACAGACGCAGGCTTCCTCGTCGGAGTGAGCTGCGATCCGCGACAGCAATCGGACGCGGGTCGGGTCGCCGAGGGCTTTGAAGATGCGGGCGAGACGTTCGGCCTCGACCACATCGAGGACATCGCCGGTGACCGGACTGCAGCAGTCCGTCACGTCATTGGCCATCGGTAGCGCGGTCATCACCCGATGAGCTTGTCACACTGATTGACATACATCGATGGATCAGCGAAAGTCGATACATCGATATTCTTCTATCAAGGAGTGACCATGGCTGATATCCGTGAACAGGTCCGGGCCCGTTACGCCGAGGCGGCGACCGCAGTCAGCAGCACCGGCCAGGATGCACTGGCCGTCGTGGACGCCGATCAGAATCGGGTGTCCTCCTCGGTTGTCGAGGCGAACGCGTCCTGTTGCGGGGGTGGCACCGACGTGGATGCTGCTTTCGGATCCAGCCTGTACAGCACCGACGAGCACAGTGAACTGCCTGCCGAGGCGGTAGCCGCCAGTCTGGGATGCGGCAACCCGATGATCGTGGCTCAGCTACGCGCCGGTGAGAAGGTCCTCGACCTGGGTTCGGGCGGCGGAATCGACGTGCTGCTCTCCGCACGACGGGTCGGGCCGAGCGGCTTCGCCTACGGCGTGGACATGACGCAGGAGATGCTCACGTTGGCCAACGCGAACAAGACCAGGGCCGGCGTCGACAACGTCGAGTTCCTGAAAGGAACGATCGAAGACGTGCCGCTGCCCGACGCGTGTGTCGACGTCGTGATCTCCAACTGCGTGATCAACTTGTCCACCGACAAGCCCGCCGTGTTGGCCGAGATGTTCCGCGTGCTCGTCCCTGGCGGGCGAATCGGAATATCCGATGTCGTCGCTGAGGACCACCTCAGTGTCGCGGACCGGGCCGAGCGCGGCTCCTACGTCGGCTGCATCGCCGGTGCCCTGTCCCGCGCCGAATACCTGGAGGGGTTGACTGCAGCCGGTTTCATCGACGCCGAGGTCGACTTCACCCACGAAGCCGCGCCCGGAATGCACTCCGCCATCGTGCGAGCCGCCAAACCGGCAGCGGCCTGAGCGGTGAACCTGCCTGCTGAGTGACCCCGTCTGCGATGCAGCCGCTGCTGGGCTGTTGACGACCCACCTGACGGGCGCCGTCACCAGGCAGATCCGGCGCGCACTGGGATGTACAAGGCCCATCCTCAATCGGACATAAAACAACACGTTCCACTGTTGTAATATGTGAGAAGTGCGCGAGATGGAGATGCGAACCAGGCCATTGCGGGTCTAGGGTCCTAACTACAGACGCGCAAGCAGTCAGCAAATACCCACAAACCTGAAGGAGTCTTCTCCCGTGAGCCAGGACACCCGTCGCGATCCCAGCCTTTCCCAGCCTGTAGCGAGCACCGCGGGGTGGACCGCCGTCGATGTGCGTGCCGTCGACACGGCACGGCTGCTGGCCGCCGACGCGGTCCAGAAGACTGGTAACGGCCACCCCGGCACCGCGATGAGCCTGGCGCCGCTGGCCTACCTGCTCTACCAGCAGGTCATGCGGATCGACCCCGCCGACGCGACGTGGATCGGCCGCGACCGGTTCGTGCTCTCCTGCGGACACTCCAGCCTGACCCAGTACATCCAGCTCTACTTCTCCGGCTACGGCCTGGAACTCGATGACCTCAAGGCGCTGCGCACCTGGGGTTCCAAGACCCCCGGCCACCCTGAGTACGGCCACACCGACGGGGTTGACATCACCACCGGACCCCTGGGCTCGGGCATCGCCTCGGCCGTGGGGATGGCCATGGCGCAGCGTCGGCAGCGCGGTCTGCTCGACCCAGATGCCGCACCCGGCACCAGCCCCTTCGACCACCGCATCTGGACCATCGCCTCCGACGGCGACATGATGGAAGGCGTCTCAGGCGAGTCTGCATCGCTGGCAGGAACCCAGGAACTGGGCAACCTGATCGCCTTCTACGACCAGAACCAGATCTCCATCGAGGACGACACCGACGTGTCGTTCAGCGAGAACGTCGCCGCCCGCTACGAGGCCTACGGCTGGCACGTGCAGACCGTCGACTGGCGCTTGGGCGCGACGAGCAAGGGCGATGGCGACTACGTCGAAGACATCGATGCCCTGCTCGACGCGATCGAGGCGGCCAAGGCTGTCACGGACAAGCCGTCGTTCATTGCGTTGAAGACGGTCCTGGCGTGGCCCGCCCCGAACAAGAAAGGCACCGGCGACGCGCACGGATCTGCACTCGGCGACGCGGAGATCGAGGGCACCAAGAAGTTGCTCGGCTTCGATCCCGAGCAGACCTTCGAGGTGTCCGATGAGGTCATCTCGCACGTCCGCAAGGTCAAGGACCGAGGTGCGCAGGCCCACGCCGCATGGCAGCAGGATTTCGACGCGTGGCGCGCCGCGAACACCGATGCCGCAAAACTGCTGGATCGGCTGGTCGCCCAGGAGCTTCCCGACGGCTTCAGCGAGGCGTTCCCGACCTTCGAGGCCGACGCCAAGGGCATCGCCTCGCGCGCGGCCTCCGGCAAGGTGCTCACTGCGCTTGCAGATGTGATGCCGGAGCTGTGGGGTGGGTCTGCCGACCTCGCGGGGTCCAACAACACCACCATGACCGGTGCGCCCAGCTTTTTGCCGCACAACCGCCAGACGCAGGAGTGGAAGGGCGGCCCCTACGGTCGAACCCTGCACTTCGGTATCCGTGAGAACGCGATGGGGATGGCGCTGAACGGCATCGCACTGGAGGGTCTGACCCGCCCCTACGGCGGCACCTTCCTGACGTTCTCGGACTACATGCGCCCGGCCGTCCGACTCGCCGCGCTGCAGAACATTCCGGTGACCTTCGTCTGGACACACGACTCAGTCGGCCTCGGCGAGGACGGCCCGACCCACCAGCCGATCGAGCAGATCGCTTCGTTGCGAGCGATCCCCCAGTTGGATGTCGTGCGACCCTCGGACGCCAACGAGACGGCAATCGCCTGGAAATCGATCCTGACCCGTCGTGGAGCGGCCGCACTCATCCTGTCCCGGCAGGCGCTGCCCACTCTGGACCGCACCGAATTCGCATCTGCGGACGGTGTCGACCGCGGTGGGTACATCCTGGCGGATTCCGAGAAGGACACCCCCGACGTGATCCTGATCGCCACCGGCTCAGAGGTCAGTGTCGCTGTCGAGGCCCGCAAGGCGCTGAAGGAAAAGAACATCGACGCGCGCGTCGTGTCGCTCCCGTGCCGCGAGTGGTTCTTCGCTCAGGACGCCTCCTATCGCGAGCAAATACTACCGGCGAGCGTGAAGGCACGTGTCTCGATCGAAGCCGCAACGACCTTCGGCTGGCACGACATCGTCGGTGACGCGGGAATCGCGATCGGTATCGACCACTACGGCGCGAGCGCCGATGGCGCACTGCTGCTGGAGAAGTTCGGCATCACCAGCGAGCACATGGTGACTGCCGCGCAAGACTCCCTCAACTCACTCTGACTCAACCTGATCAGCAAGAACGCGATCACTACAGGAGAAATTTCGATGGCTACCAACGAACGACTCAAGGCTCTGTCCGATGTCGGCGTCTCGATCTGGCTGGACGATCTGTCCCGCGGTCTGATCCACTCCGGCGAGCTGCAACGACTCATCGACGAGAAGTCCGTCGTCGGTCAGACCAGCAACCCCACGATCTTCGCGGCTGCCCTGTCCAAGGGCAATGACTACAACGAGCAGATCAAGCAGCTCGCGAGCGACGGCGCTTCGGTGGACGACGCGACGTTCGCCATCACCACGACCGACGTACGGGATGCCTGTGACGTGATGAAGCCCGTCTACGACGCGACAAATGGTCAGGATGGTCGGGTCTCCATCGAGGTCGATCCCCGGATGGCGCATCAGACCGAACCCACCACCGCTATGGCGAGCAAACTGTGGGAGACCGTCGACCGCAAGAACGTGATGATCAAGATCCCGGCAACCGTCGAGGGCCTGCCGTCCATCACCTCGGCCACCGCTGCGGGGATCAGCGTCAATGTCACCTTGATCTTCTCCCTGGAGCGCTACCGCGCCGTGATGAATGCCTACCTGTCCGGGCTCGAGCAGGCAAAAGAGAACGGGCACGACCTGTCGAGCATTCGTTCGGTGGCGTCGTTCTTCGTCTCGCGCGTCGACTCCGAGATCGACAACCGGCTGGATGCGTTGGACAACGACGAGGCCAAGGCACTCAAGGGCAAGGCCGGTATCGCTAATGCGCGCTTGGCCTACCAGGCGTTCGAAGAGGTCTTCTCCACCTCACGGTGGGAGACCTTGAAGGCCGACGGCGCTCACGTACAGCGTCCGCTGTGGGCCTCGACCGGAGTCAAGAACCCCGAGTACAAGGACACGATGTACGTCGTGGACCTCGCAGCTGACGAAACCGTCAACACGATGCCCGGCAAGACCATGGACGCGGTCGCGGACCACGGTGAAATTGCCGGCGATCAGGTCACCGGTCACTACGACGACGCGAAAGCGGTCCTGGATGCACTGGACGCGATCGGTGTGAGCTATGCCGACGTCGTGGAGGTCCTCGAGGACGAGGGTGTCGACAAGTTCGAGAAGTCGTGGGCGGAGCTGCTCGAGTCCGTCAAGGGTGAGCTGGACAAGGCGGGCAAGTGATGACTGTGTCTTCCTCCCAACAGGTAATAGCCGTCGGTGCAGCAGCCGATGCGATCGAGGCGCATGTCGCGCAGTTGGTAACCGACAAGGTCGCGAGCCGGCTCTTTGCGCAGGACAAGACCCTGTGGGGGCCGGACGCCGAGGAGGAATCGGGCAAGCGGCTGTCCTGGGTAAGCCTGGCCCGGTCCTCTCGACCGCTGGTCGCCCAGATCGAGAGCCTGCGGGCTGACTTCGCGGCTGACGGTCTGGACCGCGTGGTGCTGTGTGGGATGGGCGGTTCCTCGTTGGCACCGGAGGTCATCTGCGAGACCACGGGTGTTCCGCTCGTGGTGCTGGACTCCTCCCAGCCGGACATGGTCCGGGCGGGCGTCGAGGACCGACTGGAGAGCACCGTCGTCGTGGTCTCCTCCAAATCCGGTTCCACGGTCGAAACCGATTCGCAGCGTAGAGCGTTCGAGAAGGCATTCACCGATGCCGGCATCGACCCGACCCAGCGCATCGTCATCGTGACCGACCCCGGCAGCCCGCTGGACAAAGACGCTCGCGGCAACGGCTACACCGTCATCAACGCCGACCCAGCAGTCGGCGGACGGTACTCCGCCCTGACCGCGTTCGGGCTGGTACCCAGCGGCCTTGCGGGCGCCGATATCGGCGCCCTGCTCGACGAGGCCGAGGCCGTCACCGAAGCTCTCGCAGCCGATGACGACGCCAACCCCGCGCTGCGCCTCGCAGCGGCCATGGGCGCTACCTCACCGCTACGGGACAAGTTGGTCCTGCTCGATGCGGGCACTGCGAACATCGGTTTCGGCAACTGGGCCGAGCAGCTCATTGCAGAGAGCACCGGAAAGCAGGGCAAGGGCATCCTGCCCGTCGTCGTTGGATCGTCGGCTCCGACTGCGCAGACCGATGACGAGTTGTACGTCTACCTGGTAGCCGACGACTCCGATGAAACACCCGAAGGCCCGGCCGCTGTATCGGTGGGCGGGTCCCTCGGCTCGTCGATGCTGTTGTGGGAGGCCGCGGTCGCGGTCGCGGGCCGATTGCTGGCGATCAACCCGTTCGATCAACCCGATGTCGAGAGCGCGAAAGCGGCCTCTCGTGAGCTGCTCGACGCAGGTACCGGAGGTGGTGACGCCCCGGCGTACACCGACGGTGCTGTGGAGGTACGCAGCCTCGGTGGCGACTGGCTCGGCGACGCAGACAGCGTGCCTGCAGCCATCGAAGCCCTGCTGGCTCAACTTCCCGATGACGGGTACCTGGCAGTGATGGCCTACCTGGACCGGATCGCCGACCAGTCGCTGGCTGACGTCCAGGTCGCCTTTGCCAAACGGTTGCAGCGCCCTGTCACCTTCGGGTGGGCGCCGCGCTTCCTGCACTCCACCGGGCAGTACCACAAGGGCGGTCCTGCGATCGGCATCTACCTGCAGATCACAACCACACCGCGCGAGGACTATCCGGTACCGGGGCGAGATTTCACCTTCGGTGACTTCATCGCCTCACAGGCCGGCGGGGATGCGAAAGTACTCGCGGACCATGGCCGTCCGGTCCTGCAACTGCACCTGACCGACCACGACCAGGGTCTGGCGCAGCTCAGTGAGGCCATTGCCAAGGCAACGCAGGGAACATCAGGTTCGTGACCTCCGCGCACGTCGTGCGCGGCAGTAATCCGCTACGGAGTCCCGGCGATCGGCGCCTGCCGCTGATCGCCGGGCCATGCAGCATGGTGATGTTCGGTGTCACCGGCGACCTGGCGCAGAAGAAGTTACTGCCCGCCATCTACGACCTGACAAATCGTGGGCTGCTACCGCCCAACTTCACCCTGATCGGGTTCGCGCGCCGCGACTGGAGTCGCGAACGCTTCGTTCAGGAGGTGGAGCGCAGCGTACGTGCCGGCGCCCGGACCCCCTTCCGGGACGAATCTTGGCGCGCGCTGGCCGATGGACTGCGTTTCGTATCGGGTAGTTTCGATGACGACGCAGGCTTCGACCGCCTCGCGGTCGAGGTCGAGGCGGTTGACCGCGAACGCGGCACCGACGGCAACCACGCCTTCTACCTGTCCATCCCTCCGGCAGCATTCGCGCCCGTCGCCCGACAACTGGAACGCAGCGGTCTGACCCGCGAAGTTTCCGACAGCTGGCGCCGCGTCATCATCGAAAAGCCGTTCGGCCACGATCTGGCCAGCGCGCAAGAGCTCAACGCGATCGTGGAGAGCGTGTTTCCGCCCGGGTCGATCTTCCGTATCGACCACTACCTGGGCAAGGAGACGGTCCAGAACATTCTCGCGTTGCGGTTCGCCAACGGCATCTTCGAGCCGGTCTGGAATTCCCACTACGTGGACCATGTCCAGATCACCATGGCCGAGGACATCGGTATCGCCGGTCGGGCCGGCTACTACGACGGCATCGGGGCCGCGCGCGACGTCATCCAGAACCACCTGCTGCAGTTGCTCGCGCTGACGACCATGGAGGAGCCCAACTCCTTCGATGCCGATGCGCTGCGCGCGGAGAAGGAAAAGGTGCTGGCCGCAGTACGCAGCCCCGCTGACCTCTCCCATGCCACCGCACGGGGTCAGTACGCCGCCGGGTGGCAGGGCAGCGAAAAGGTCATCGGCTTCCTGGACGAGGAGGGTATCGACCCGGCCTCCGGTACCGAGACCTACGCCGCGCTGAAACTTCTGGTCGATACCCGGCGCTGGGCCGGAGTCCCGTTTTATCTGAGGACCGGTAAACGGTTGGGCAAACGGGTCACCGAGATTGCGGTCGTCTTCAAGCGGGCACCGCACCTGCCGTTCAAGGACACCTCCACGTCGGAGCTGGGCGAGAACGCGATCGTGATGCGCGTCCAGCCCGATGAGGGCATCACGATCAGATTCGGGTCCAAGGTGCCCGGGGCAGGTGAGATGCAGGTGCGCGACGTGACGATGGACTTCGGCTACGGCAATGCGTTCACCGAGGCCAGCCCCGAGGCGTACGAGCGGCTGATCCTGGATGTACTGCTCGGCGAACCGCCACTGTTCCCGCGCCACGCAGAGGTCGAGACGTCGTGGCGGATCCTGGATCCGATCGAGGAATTCTGGGGCACGCAGGGAGCCCCTACCCAGTACGCGCCGGGTGGCTGGGGACCGGCCGACGCCGATGACCTGCTGCGCCGCGATGCCCGTGAATGGAGAATGCCGTGATCGTCTCGCTGGAGTCCACCAATACGCGCGAGGTGAGTAAACGGCTGGTCAGCCTGCGCGGCGACGTCGGTGCGATCGCCCTGGGCCGCGTCATGACCCTGGTCGTCGTGGTCGAGGAGGAGAGTGCTGAGGCGGCGTTGGCGGCGGCGAGCGAGGCTAGCCGTCAGCACCCGAGTCGGATCCTGACGATGGTTCGTGCCGATCGGGGCGACCCGACACGGATGGATGCCGAGATCCGAGTCGGCGGCGACGCAGGGGCGAGCGAAATCGTCGTATGTCGGTTGTACGGCGAGCTCGCCGATCACGCTGAGAGTGTCGCGGTTCCGTTGATGCTCGCTGATTCACCCGTCGTGGCGTGGTGGCCCAGGACCTGTGAGGCCGACGCCGCCCGCTCCCCCATCGGTGCGATGGCGGTCCGTCGGATCACCGACGTATCGCTGAGCGACGATCCCCCGGCCCGGCTGTCGGCCCTGCAGCAGCACTATGTGCCGGGCGATACCGACATGGCATGGGCGCGCACCACGCGTTGGCGCGGTCTGCTCACCACCGCACTGGACCAACCACCGTACGAGTCGGTGGACTCGGCGATCGTCTGTGGAGCACGCGACTCGGCGAGCTCCGATCTACTCGCCGGTTGGCTGGCTGCCCGCCTGCGATGCCCGGTGGAACGCACGATCAGTGACAGCGGATCCGGTATCGCGGCAGTCACGTTGATCCGCGCGAGTGGACCGTTGCAACTCATCCGCCAATCGGGGCGGACGGCGCGACTGCAGCTTTTCGGACAGCCCGACCAGGAGGTCAGCCTGCACCGCTACGACACCGCCGAGTGTCTGGCTGAAGAACTTCGCAGCCTGGATGCTGACGACGTGTACCGCGAGTCCTTGCTCGAGGGACTCCCACTCGTTCGTCACACTGCACAACGTCAGGCGTGACCCCCACCAGGAAGGCAACTTCATGACCGACCCGCAGTTCGTCGTGCACGACACCAAGGCCGCTTTGGGTGCGGCGGTCGCTGCGCGACTCCTCGCTGAGATCATCGACGCGGTACAGCTGCGAGGTGTGGCACACGTGGTGCTCACCGGAGGCTCGATGGGCGGCACCTCACTGGCCGGGCTCCGTGATGCAGGCGCCGAACTGGATTGGTCGCGCGTTCACCTCTGGTGGGGTGACGAACGGTTCGTCCCGCTCGGCAGCGACGAGCGCAACGACACGCAGACACGTGAAGTACTGCTGGACCATATCGATATACCCGAGCAGAACGTGCACGTGATGGCGCCCAGTGACGGCGCACACGGCGGCGACGTCAATGCTGCTGCGCTCGCCTATCAGGACGATCTCGCGGGGTACGCCACTGCCGGTGCCGGTGGCGTTATCGGCGTGCCCGCATTCGACGTCCTCATGCTGGGAGTTGGTCCGGACGCCCACGTCGCCTCGTTGTTCCCGCACCATCCAGGTGTCCGGACGGTCGACGCAAACGTTGTCGCGGTGTGTAACTCCCCCAAGCCGCCCCCTGTGCGCCTCAGCCTGACCTTCACCGCCATCAACTGCGCGCGTCAGGTGTGGTTCCTGGTGGCCGGAGCCGAGAAGGCGGATGCCGTCGCGCACGCATCCCCGCCGGGCGCGGATCCGTGGGACTTCCCGGCGGCCGGCGCCAGCGGCACCGATGCGACGATCTGGTGGCTGGATCGGGACGCAGCGGGCAAGACCCTCGCGGGCTGACGCGCAGGGTCCGGCACCAGGAGAATCTCCCGGTGCCGGTGGAAAGAGATATATGCAGGCTGGGCCTGGATATACCTTGCTCTTCCGCCATGCGGAAGTTACCGTTCACAATACGGAATCGGGTGTGCTCGACATCACGTCGATGAGCAGCCACCAAGGTGTTTCACCTGGTCCGTGAACGAAGGCAACGCTTCGGCGTCTCTCTCTCCACCTTTCGAAAGGCAACCCTGTGACAAGTCCCTACTACGCCCCCCACGGCGGCCTACCCCTGCAGACCGATCTCACGACCGACCGGTCCATGTTCAAGGAGGCCTACGCGGTCATCCCGCGTGGCGTGATGACCGATATCGTCACCAGCTTCCTACCCTTCTGGGACGACATGCGGATGTGGGTGCTGGCCCGGCCACTGTCTGGGTTCGCAGAGACCTTCTCGCAGTACATCGTCGAGGTCGGGCCCGGTGGCGGTAGTGAGAAGCCGGAGCTGGACCCGCACGCCGAGGGTGTCCTGTTCATCGTCGAAGGTGGTTTCAAGCTCACTATCGACGGCACCGAGCATGAGTTGACGGAAGGCGGATACGCCTTCCTGCCCCCGGGCACCACCTGGACGCTGCGTAACAACGGCGACGTGGCTACCCGGTTCCACTGGATCCGCAAGACGTTCGAGGTTGTCGAAGGTCTGGAGATCCCGCCGGCGTTCGTGACGAACGAGGCCGATGTGGAGCCGATCCCGATGAAACACACCGATGGTAAGTGGGTCACCTCCCGTTTCGCCGACCCGACCGACCTGCGGCACGACATGCACGTCAACATCGTCACCTTCGAGCCCGGCGCCGTCATCCCGTTCGCCGAGACGCACGTCATGGAGCATGGCCTCTACGTCCTGGAGGGCAAGGCCGTCTATCGGTTGAACGAGGACTGGGTCGAGGTCGAGGCAGGCGACTTCATGTGGCTACGCGCCTTCTGCCCCCAGGCGTGTTACGCCGGCGGTCCCGGCAACTTCCGTTACCTGCTCTACAAGGACGTCAACCGGCACGCTCGACTGAGCCGCCAGTTCCTCTGATCTGTCCCTGATCCGGCCGACCGGTCCGCGCCGTCACCGTCGAGGTGAACTGGACGGTCCGGTCCGCCGGGTAGCTGAACCCACCCTGTAGGTCCTGCTGCGATAACTGCTGCCCTGACACGTTCTTCTGCACCAGGATCAAAGTCACCCCGCAAGATCACCCCCCTTGAAATCCCGCTAAAGCCCCCCGCTGAAAAGAGAGAACCGATGTCCGTCGAAGCGCCCGCACCCCCGAAGAAGCACCCCGTAGACGAAGTGTTGCCGTTCCCGCAGATGTTCATCTACGGGCTGCAGCACGTGCTCAGCATGTACGCCGGTGTCGTTGCCGTTC
>JALYUK010000235.1 GCA_030853805.1 Actinomycetota bacterium
GCGGTCATAGCGAAGCGGGAAACGCCCGGTCACATACCGAACCCGGAAGCTAAGCCCTTCAGCGCCGATGGTACTGCACACGGGAGTGTGTGGGAGAGTAGGACACCGCCGAACATCTTTCGCAAATGCGGAAGCACTCGGTCGCGAAAGCGGCCCGGTGCTTCCGCATTTGGCATTTCCGGACGTGCTGCTGATGCATGCGAAGATGTCACCAGCTGGCAGCGCTCGGCACTGATCGATTCAACGTTGCAATCTGAAGAGGTAGGAAACATGTCCGAGGAAGAACAGTCCTCCGATCAACCGGACCAGTCACCACGGGCGTCCCGGTGGGGTGCGGCTCGTGCCGATCGCCCGGACACGAACAGTAAGGGTGGGCGTAATGCCGAGCGTGCACCCCGAGGGTCCGATGATGCGGGTGAGCGTCGCGCCAGGAGTTCGGGTGGGACCAAATCGGGAGGCCGTCCTACCGATAGAGGGCACGCTTCCGGCCAGCCGACGTCGATGCGCGGTGGGCCGGCTGGTCAACCAGATCGCCGCGACCGGGGTCCACGCAGCTGGGAAGTGAACGCGCCTGGCCGCTCCCCGGAGAGGGCTCGGATCCGCGAACCTGAACTACCGGATGAGATCACCGGTAAAGAGTTGGACCGTCAGGTCTGGACGCAGTTACGAACTCTCAGTAAAGACAATGCGCTGGGAGTTGCACGCCATCTGGTGATGACCGCAGAGGTGCTGGACGACGACGTGGACTTGGCCTTGGAGCATGCGGAGCATGCTGCGAAGCGGGCGGGTCGGGTGCCGGCGGTACGGGAAGCACTGGGGCTCGTGCGGTATCGCCGAGGAGAATTCTCCGATGCGCTGCGTGAATTTCGGACCGCGCGTCGGCTCTCCGGCTCGGACCACCTGCTCGCCTATATGGCCGATTGCGAACGCGGTCTGGGTCGCCCCGACAGGGCCTTGGAACTGGCAGCGTCTGCCGAGGCGAAGAATCTGGGCGAGGGTGACAATATCGAGCTCGCCATCGTTGTCTCGGGGGTACGCCGCGATCTCGGGCAACCAGAGGCCGCGGTGATGTGCTTGCGAATTCCGGCCCTTCAAAAGGCCACCGACCAGCCGTGGGCCGCTCGGCTCTTCTATGCCTACGCCGACGCTCTGCTGGCAACCGGTGACGAGGACGGCGCCCACGAATGGTTTCGGAAGGCATTGGACGCGGACGTGCACGAGCAGACGGACGCAGCTTTCCGCTTGGGCTTGGAGGGGGATGACGAGTTCACCGACCTGTTGGATGCGGGCGAAGATGAGCCGTCTTCATCCGATGGTGGTGGCGAACCCGAACTCGAAGCTGACCGCGAAGCCGACAGTGCCATGGGCGAGCGCTCCGACGATCACTGACCGCACAGCATTGCCCTGGGAGCGGGATGGCCATGCTGGTCGGCCATGCCCATCCCCTTTCGACAGAGAGGTTCATCCACACCCTGTGCTGGACCGGTAGGGAGCGGCTGTCCCCCGCAGCACGCTAGGGAACATGGCCGAGAAGAAGAACGTGAAGCCCTCCGGGGGTGGTGGTGTCCAGCAGGCTGTGCCCACGTCGCTCAACGAGGTGCGACTGGTCGGACGGGTGAGCGCTCCCGCGAAGTTGCAGGTGATGCCGAGTGGAGACGAGTTGGTGACTTTCAGGTTGATCCTGGACCGCCCTCAAACGGCAAAGAGGTCTGCCGGCGCGCGACAGTCGGTGGATGTCATCGAGATCGCCTGTTGGACGTCGCGCACCCGGCGCGCAGCCCTGAATCTCATCGAGGGTGCGACGGTGGGCGTCGAGGGCGGTCTGCGTCGCCGATTTCATAAGACACCCGTAGGTGCGGCGAGTCGATACGAGGTCGAGGCTGCGGTGGTGAGCAGAGTTCGTAAGGCGCAAGGCGCGGCGTCACAATAAGTCATGCCCTCAGCTCTGCGCGATCGATATGCCGGCCTCGTATGTGACCTCGACGGGGTTGTCTATCTCGGTTCTCAGGCCGTGCCGTACGCCGTGGAAGAGCTCACCGCGGCCGGTGGCGGTCCGGCAGCCGGCGTCGTCTATGCCACCAACAATGCATCGCGCACGCCATCCGACGTGGCAGCGCAACTGTGTCACCTGGGCCTGCAGACCGAGGCAGACCAGGTGATCAACAGTTCGATGGCAGGGGCCGCAGTGATCGCGGATCGATTTCCGCCCGGTGCCGGTGTCCTTGCGGTGGGCGGTGCCGGCGTCGCCGCCGCGTTGCAGAACGCCGGATTGACCCCGGTGCAGCCCTCAGCAGCAGCGCGGTGGCAGGGCGAGATAGTGGCCGCTCTGCAGGGCTATGGTCCCCAGGTATGCGCAGCGGACCTCGCGGAGGTGGCGTTCGCCGTGCAAGCCGGCGCTGCCTGGATCGTGACCAATGACGACCGGACTCTGCCCACCGAACGTGGTGTGGCACCGGGTAACGGTTCACTGGTCGGCGCCGTGCGGATGGCCGTCGATCTAGACCCGGAAGTGGTCGGCAAGCCCGGCCCGTTGATGTACGAGATGGCCGCCAGGCTGCTGGGCGTATCGGCCGGGCAGACGTTGGCAGTGGGCGATCGCCTCGAGACCGACATCGCGGGTGCACATGCTGCTGGCATGGATGCGCTGCTCGTCCTCACCGGCGTGCACGGCCCGGTCGATCTGGTCCGCTGCGAGCCCGGGCTTCGGCCACGGTACGTGGCAAGTGACCTGCGATCGTTGAGTAAGCCCTACGAGGAGCCGCAGCGTACTCAGGGCGGGTGGCAAATCGGCGAAGTGACCGCGATCCTTGAGGTCACTGACGACGAGTGCACCGTGCGCTGTGACCGAGCGGATGCGCCGCAGACACCAGGTGACGTCACGCTGCGACTAGCGCTGCGGGCAATCTGGGAAGGGCTGGACGAGGGGCGGCTGACCCAGGACGCGGCCGTTCGCGCCATCACTGCGTGGCAGTAGCGTGGGGCTCGTAGCCGAAGCGTCGTCGAACCCACGGAAAGGACCCGCGCATGGCATTCGAGGCTGTTCGCTCGACACTCACGATAGCCACCATGATCGGGGCTGCTGTGAAGGAAAGAGCGGGAGAACTGGCTGAGGGACTGCTGGAAGTGCCCGGGGTCGGTCCGTCGGCCGTCAAGATGCTTCAGCTCGGCGGACAACTCGGCGAGGTGACCGAGGAACTCACCGCCCTTGTCGCCACCAACCGCAGTGCTATTGCCGATGTACTGCGCGCCGAGATCGACCTGCAGTTGCAACGGGGCGGACTCAGCACCCCCGGCATCCAGGAGTCGAGCCGGGCCGAGATCGACCGGCTCACGGCGCAGATCGCCGATTTGCGGAAGGCCTTGGAGGCAGCTTCCGCGGTTGCGGCCAGCACTCCAACCGATAGACCGCGGCAGGTACGCGGCACGAGCAGGGCACCGCGTAAAGGCGTTGCGAAGGCAACGGCCGCGAGGAAGGTCGCTGCAACCACTGCGTCCACCAAGAAGGCTGCTACCCGAAAGCCGTCGACCTCCAGGGCGTCGACGACGTCGGCTGATGGCGCGAGCACGCCGGCAAAGGTGCAATCGCGACGTGGCGATCCTTCCTACTCCGATCCTTCCTACTCCGACCTCGAGAATGACGCGTGACGTCACAGTTTTCATCGAGTAGTTCCTTCGGTGCGGTTGCTCGCGGAGCGGCGCCAACAGCAGGCATTGCCCCCGGTCCGACGCCTCGCCCACCGCGGCCCCAAACCCCTGCCGCCATGTCACAGGCTCAGCACGTCGCGCACGCTCAGGACGCAGATGCCGGTGCTGCTGCTGCGCGCCAGATGTTGACAGCCCGCGAGCTGTCCGTGCAGCCCGATTGCGACCTTGCCGCTGTGATCGACGTTCTGTCACGGGCACACGAGGCATTGAACAGCTGCCTGACCGAGTCGTCCCGCTGATGAGGTTGGACCAGGCTCTGGTCGTCCGTGGTCTGTCCCGGTCACGCGCGACGGCTGCGGAAGTGCTGCGCGAGGGACGCGTGCGTGTTGACGGTCAACCGGTCCGCAAACCGTCCACCCAGGTCCGGGACGATCAGGGCGTTGAAGTGGAAGGCGAGTCCAAGCTATGGGTGGGCCGGGCTGCCTACAAGTTGCTGGCTGTCCTGGCCGCGTACCCGATCGACGTCAAGGGCGCGCGGTGTATCGATGTAGGGGCCTCTACCGGTGGTTTCACCCAGGTACTGCTGGCTGCACAGGCCGCCGAAGTGGTGGCCCTCGATGTCGGTCGGGGGCAGTTGGCGCCGCTGGTGGCAGGCGATCCACGCGTGGTGGAGATGTCAGGGCAGTCGGTGCGCGGGTTGGCCCCCGAAGCGGTCGGAGGCGTCGCCGACATCGTCGTTGCCGATCTCAGTTTCATTTCACTGCGGCTGGTGCTGGACACCCTCGCGGCGTTGACGTCGGCGCAGGGTCACCTGGTGACCCTGATCAAGCCGCAGTTCGAGATCGGTAAAGAGCGACTGGGTCGTACCGGGGTGGTCGGCTCCGCACAGCAGCGTCACGAAGTCCTGGCGGCCGTACAGGACTCTGCGCGATCCTTCGGACTGCACGTGCATGGGCTGTTGCACAGCCCGGTCATCGGGGGGACCGGCAATACCGAGTACCTGATGTGGTGCCGACACCGCGCGGAAGGCAAAATGAGCGACGTGTCGATTCAGGAATTCATGGACGCTGTGGCGGACGGGCGCCTGTGAACCGTCGCATCGCGTTGATCGGCCATCCCCGTCGCGCAGAGGCCGTCGATATCGCCCTTGCCCTCGTGCGGGATCTTGCCGCTGCGGATGTCCAGGTCACCGGCCCGGAGGACGAACTCGAAGCGTTCGGCGTACTCGCGGAACCCAATGTGAGTGTCGACTGCGGACGATGCGTCGCCGGATCGGAGCTTGCGGTCGTACTCGGCGGCGACGGCACCATCCTGCGCGCCGCCGAATTGATGCGCGACGAGGGCGTGCCCCTGCTCGGAATCAACCTCGGTCATGTCGGCTTCCTTGCCGAAGCCGACCGCGACGACGTGCATGCCACCGTCGCGAAGATCGTGGACCGTTCCTGGACGGTTGAGGAGCGGATGACACTCCAGGTGGAGGTCAGTCTCGACGGGTCTGTCAGGTGGACCGGCTGGGCGTTGAACGAAGCCTCGGTGGAGAAGCGCTCTCGCGAGCGAATGTTGGAGTTGATACTGGAGATCGACGACCGGCCGCTGTCCACCTGGGGTGCTGACGGGATTGTCATGGCGACGCCCACCGGGTCCACGGCCTACGCCTTTTCCGCCGGCGGTCCGGTGGTGTGGCCCGGAGTCGAGGCTCTTCTCGTGGTTCCGATATCAGCGCATGCACTGTTTGCCAGACCCCTGGTCATCGACCACAATTCGCGGGTCGGTGTCGAGCTGATGCAACGCACGGGCGCCGAGGCCGTGGTGTGGTGCGACGGGCGCCGGTCCTTCGACATCCCGCCGGGCGCGCGCATCGACGTCCGACGTAGCGACCGGCCGGTGCGACTGGCCAGACTGAGTGCCGCACCTTTCACCGACCGGTTGGTGGCCAAGTTCGACCTGTCCGTGTCCGGATGGCGAGGGCTGGACGGCGCAGTCGTGCTGGCGGATCCGCGCTGATGCTGACGGAGATTCACCTGCGCGGCCTCGGAGTCATCGACGACGCGCTGTTGGAGCTGTCACGCGGCCTCAATGTCGTTACCGGCGAGACCGGCGCCGGCAAGACCATGGTCGTGCAAGGTGTCGGCCTGCTGCTCGGGGGCCGGGCGGACCCGGGCCTGGTACGCACCGGCGCCTCGCAGGCCGTGGTTGAAGGCAT
>JALYUK010000264.1 GCA_030853805.1 Actinomycetota bacterium
CCGCCGACGATGGGCGTGTCCTGCCACATCCAGTGAACGCTCGAATCCGACTCTGGCCGCACTGCGAGCGGCCGCGGTGCAGAACCAGCAGTCGAACGCTCGCTCGTGACGACGAGTGCGCACATTCTTCGAGTTCGACGGTTCACGCTGAGCTCAGCGGGTTAGGCTCACCCAATAGTCACGGTGTTTCCGTGGAAAATCGGCTCGCTTGGAGGTAGAAAATGAAACTGGTCAAGCACGAGGAGGCGTTGCTGCGTCAGCCGCCCGGACCCAACGCTCCGACAGTGACGGTGTTCTTCGGCGGTGTGGAGGGCGGGCCTGATGTCGGTCTGGTACGCGTGCGCGTGCCTGCTGGTGGGGGCATGTCCGCCCACCGACACGGCGGTTCGGACGTCATCTTGACGCCGACCGCGGGCGTGGTGCGGATCAGCAAGGGTGCGGAGAGCGTCGAGGTCCACGTGGGAGACTCGGTGCTGATCAGCAAGGAAGAAGAGGTGGCCTTGACGAACCCGGGTAACTCGACCGCTGAGGTGATCGTGGCCGCCGGACCGGCGAACTTCGTCGCAGGCATCCTTCGCTGGCCCGAACCAGTCAAGGACTGAACCACCCAACCAAGCCTGTGGGCGATGGGCGGGTGCGTGACCTGGCGCACCAGCTCGCCCGGATCCAGGACCAGCTCACTGCTGAAGACCGCGCCCCCGGTGCCTGGCCAGTCCTGGGCTCGACCCCTCGCTGGGCCGAGCTGCTCCGGCGCGACCGAGACGTGATCCGCAACCGGAGCGGGACAGACTGTGCTCGCCGGTCACCGCACGAACGATCGGCGGGACTGGGTTCCGCTACGGATGCGAAGTGATCGATATCGCTGGCCCCGTGGGCCGGGCGCGGCTCACGCAAGTGGCCAAGGAGACCGCGACAGTTCGCCAGGCTTCTATCGTGACCCGGTCCGCGCACCCGAAGCCGTCCTTCTCGTTGTTGATCACGGTCTGGACGAACGCGTGCTTGGCGTCGGTGTACGCCTCCCGGTCGTCGCCGTGTCGAGCAGCCAGGTCCCTCTTGAGTCGCGCGTAACGCGCGGCGAGAGCAGAGTCCGCGCGAAGAGCGTCGCGGAACGCCAGCTGCTGGCCCCAGCGGACGCTGTCCCTCCTCATCACGTGAAGGTGGGCGTACCGGTGGCCATCGATGACCTTGACGAAGAACCGACGCCACGGCCGGCCGTCGAGATCTACCGGGACGAAGTGCCACGACACGCCTAAGGCGACGGCGATGTACGGGGTGGCCTCGAAGTCGTCAACGGCGGCCTGCACGTCCAAGATGGGCTTGGCGGCCAACCCGGGTACGGCAGTCGAACCAACGTGCTCCACCGGCGCGACGAGCCACGGCGACAACGTGCTGGCCAAGAGTTGACATTCCTGCTCGCCTCGCTGCTGCCACGCGGCATCGGGTTCACGCACCTCGACCTTCTCGGTCGCCCACGCTGGCCAACTGGTCACCACAAGATCCTCCCGCAGACCGATCATCCGGCGGGCGGTGAGAACCCGACCCCAAGGGCTCGTTCGATCTCGCTCAGCTCGGGGTCACGCAGGCCAGCCGAATCGTGCTCCCACCAGACATCGCGGTAGATCACCCTGCCGGTCATCCAGTCCGCGTACCTGGACAGCAACGCCACTTGGAACGCGGGCTCAGGGGTTCGCCGGGAGGGCGCCTCGAACCCTCTCTCGCTTGCTCGCTCGAAGCCACGTCTCCCGTAGTACCCCGGGCCGCCTTCCAAGAACAAGGCCGGAGCCCCCAGCTGCTCGGCCGCCTCGATCGCGGCAGCGATCAACATGGTCCCGACCCCTTCACCCTGGCGATCCGCTTGGACGCTCAGCGGGCTCAGCACGAGCACGTCGACCAACTGTTGTCGTGCGTCAAGCCAACCGTGGCTCAGACCCACATGGCCGACCACGCGGTCGGCGTCGACCGCAACGAGACTTGTGCTGTCGAGACCACGAGCCACGACGTCAGCCCAGACGGCGGCGACCTGCCCGCCGTCCGCGAACGCGCTCGTGATCACTTGGCTCACCGCATCCGCTTCGTCACGTCTCGTCGCCCGGGTCTTCATGCCACGTAGGTTGCCACTACCGGCGCCAGGGCTACGAGAAGACCGTGAGGACCTTGGTGGCCCCTGCACGCACGACCCGGGGATTCCCGTGCGGATCCGTTAAGAGGCCCTTGTCGCGAGGGAGACGATGGCGCATGGTGGTTCCGTGGAAACGAAGAGATGGAATGAGCTTGACCCTCGCGTCCGCCGACTGATCGTTGTCTGTGGCGCCGTCGAGGGCGTGCTCAAGGTGGCCGCGCTGATCGATCTTGGTCGCCGTCCTTCCGCCCAGATCAGAGGCTCAAAAGCACGGTGGGCAGCGGCGCTCATACTCATCAACTCAGCGGGCGCCGTACCCGTCATCTACTTCCGCTACGGACGCCACAGGTAGGCGCCTGATCTCGCCATAAGGGCGGTCCCGCTGCCACGCCTGCATGGCAATGTGCCCGGAGAACGTGTCGAGCAGACCGCTTGGTATGCAGCTCGGGCGTGTTGAGTCCTCACGTTCTGGCCGGTCGGGGCAGCTCTGGTAGTTGTCCATCGCCTCGCCGGACTCGCCGTTCCAGTGCTGGACAACGAGTGCATGGGCCCGCGGGTGGCGGCCGGCTCGGTGGGGTTCACGACCTTGCCCACTATGCGCCCTGGTCGTTCACGTCCTCTGACAGCACCTGGGCGAGACCGCAGGTGCACCCCGAAACTTGGTCGCAGCCTTCCTCGTGCCGGCCATATCTGACCAGCGCTGCGCGCAGCCGGTCACGCTGCTGCCTGACCCTACGCACGGACAAGGTTCGCCCGCGTTCGGTCGAGGTCGTGATTCCATCACGCCCGGCATGATGCCCGGCGTCAGGCGCACTGGCCTGTGCAAGCTCCTCGGCCCGCGCCGCCAGCGAGGCGACGTCGACCCGAAGAGCCAACAGCAGGCGTACGCCACCCGAATCGGGCACACCGAGCAGCCCGCGCAACAAGTGCGGTGGCGCGATGTGTTCTTGGGCGAGGCGGTTGGAGACACGAAGCGATTCCTCCAGCACCCGCTTCGCGCGTGGTGTGAAGGGAATATGTCCACTCGTCGCCCACTGTCTGACGGGTGTCACCGCCTCGAGCTGCTGGCGCGCCGACTCCGTGTCGAAGCCGGCATCGACCAGCGCCTGACTCGTAACATCGAGTCCCTGCGCCAAACCTAGGAGCAGGTGCTCGGTACCAATGTGTGGATCGTTCCGCAGGCGACACTCCTCCTGGGCATAGACCACGACCCGGCGTCCTCCCTCGGTAAACCGCTCGAACATCGCTACCTCCATGACGAGTCCCCTCGACGGTAGCGCCTCCTGATAGATCGGGCCGCGCCCTGGCGAGCGGGGATCGCCCTGCCGCCTTCGTCTGGACGTGGGCGACTCTGCCGCCCGTTGTCGCATCGCATTCGACGCCAACGGCACAGCGAACGGATGGACGGACCACGACTCGTTTCTGGTGCTCATGGCCGGTATGGGTGTGCTGGCTCTGTGGTTGTCGCTGGATTGGGGGCACTGGCAGCAGGCCCCCCTGGGCGGTACATCAGCGTCCCGAACCGTCGGTACTGGCTCCGGCCTGAGGACCAGGTCCGGTTCCCTAGCGATTGCACCCCACCCCCACGATGGGGAATCGGCGTTGCTGATCGACGCGGCCAACCTGGGGACGCCGTCTCCCAAGCCACAGTCGCAAGGCTGCTCGTGTTGGCGTCGTGACGCGGAGGAGCTACTGGAGCTGCAGGAGCTTGCCATACCCCACACTGTGTCTCTGAGCTGCGCATCGAGTACGGCCCCGGATACCGGGTGTATTTCCTACGGGTCCGCAGCCGAGTGATCCTGCTGCTAGCCGGAGGAGACAAATCGACCCAGGACGCGGACATCAGGACTGCCCACAGCGTCGCCCGGACCTGGCACCGCAGACAAGGAG
>JALYUK010000273.1 GCA_030853805.1 Actinomycetota bacterium
ACTGATCGCAGCGCCATAGCGATGGCCCGGGCGTGATCCAGGCGTTCGGGCATCTCGGGCAGTCGCTCCGGCAGCATCGCCAACGCGGATGCCGCCAACGGCCACAGCCCGTAAAGCGTCCCGCCCAACCGGCGCCGCCACTCCCGTAGTTCGTCGGCGACGTCGGTGTCACCCGCGACGCAGCATCCGGAGAGCGCCCCGATGCCCTTGTAGAACGAGACGTAGACAGTGTCGAACAGCGCGGCGATCGCGTCCGGCTCACACCCGTACCCTGCCGCTGCCTCCCACAGCCGCGCGCCATCGAGATGCAGGCTCACGTCGTGCTCCCGCGCCCAGCCGACCTGCTCCTCCAGCTCGACCCAGGCCGGCAGTTGGCCACCCAACTCACGCTGCGGCAGTTCCAGCAGCAGCACGGCCAGTTGCTCGGGGATGGCCTGCAGGTCGATCAGTCGCAGCAGGCGCGACCGGTCGCCGACCAGTCGGGTGTTGAGACGATGCACCCGCTGGATGGTGTCCAGTTCGTGCAGCTGCGGGTGCGCCAACGGGTGCCACGCGACCGTGGACGAGCGGTGCCGGGCCGCGAGCACTGTCAGAGCGGCGCCCTGGCCCATGACCCCGCTGGGAAAGAACACCGCAGCCGGCTTGCCCAGCAGCCCAGCGGTGTAGTGCTCCAATTCCTCAACAGCGCCACCGTTCCCATAGAGATCGGTGGCGGTGGTCGGCGGAATCGTGGACAGCAGATCCGCGGCGGTCGCAGCACCGTCGCCGTTCAGGAACCGCGCCGGTGCCGTGGCTGTGCGAGCCGAGTTTGCTGCGTTGTTCATGTATCCGCCCCTAGCGAGAAGTTTTTCTCAGCGTATCGATGCAGGGGTGGATGAGGTTCAGTCGCTGACCACCAGCGCCGGCTCGGGCTCCGTCGCGACGAGGGGCAGGGTGTGGGTGTCCGCGAGCTCGGCGTACCAGTGCGCGCTGTCCTTCGGCAGTCGCTCCTGGGTGTCGTAGTCGACGCGGACGATCCCGAACCGCTTGGAGTAGCCGAGCGCCCATTCGAAGTTGTCCAACAGCGACCACACGAAGTACCCGCGCAGGTCCACGCCCTGCGACATGGCCCGGTGCACTGCAGCGAGGTGCCGTTGCAGGTAGTCGACCCGCTCCGCGTCATGCACCGCGGGGCCACCTGGGTCGTCGGACACGACGTCCTCGAACGCGGCGCCGTTCTCGGTCACCATCAGAGCCTGGCCGGGGAACTCGGCGTGCACCGCGAGCAGTAGCTCCTCCAGCCCACTGGGTTCGATGTTCCAGTCCATCGCGGTGTACGGCCCCGGCTGCGGCAGGAATTCGATGTTGTCGGCGCCCGGCCACGGTGATGCCGCGATGGGGTTGTGCCCATCCGCGCTCCGCCGCTCACCGACCCCGTCCCACACCTGCACCAGCGAGGTCGAGTAGTAGTTGACGCCGAGCACGTCGATCTTCTGGTGGATCAGCTCAGTGTCACCCTCCAGTACGAACGACCAGTCCGTGATCGACGCCGTGTCCGCCAGCAGATCCGCCGGGTAGGCCCCGTGCAGCAGGGGCCCGGTGAAGATGCGGTTGCCGACCGCGTCGATCCGGCGGACGGCCTCCGCCCCGGTCGCCCCCGACCCGCGCAGCGCGTGCAGATTGAGCGTGATGGAGAACTGCGGATCGTTCGTGACCACCGACCGCAGCTGCGCGACGGCCAACCCGTGCGCCAGGTTCAGGTGGTGGGCGGCCTGCAGCGCCGCGATCGGTTCGGTGACCCCGGGCGCGTGTACGCCCGACCCGTACCCCAGGAACGCCGCGCACCACGGCTCGTTCAAGGTCGTCCATACCGCGATCCGGTCGCCGAACGCCTGCCCCACGATCCGCGCGTACTCAGCAAATGCAAGCGCCGTTTCGCGGTTGGTCCAGCCGCCCTCGTCCTGCAATGCCTGCGGCAGATCCCAGTGGTAGAGCGTGGCGACGGGGGTGATGTCGCGCGCAATGAGCCCGTCGATCAGCCGGGAGTAGAAGTCCAGGCCCGCCTGGTTCGCCGGTCCGCGACCGGTCGGTTGGATGCGCGGCCACGCGATCGAGAAGCGGTACGCGTGCAGGTTGAGGCTCTGCATCAGGTCCAGATCGGCCTCGAGGCGGTGGTAGTGGTCATCGGCCACATCACCGGTGTCCCCGTTCAGCGTCTTGCCGGCGGTATGGCTGAAGGTGTCCCAGATACTCGGCCCGCGTCCGCCCTCGTCGACCGCCCCTTCGATCTGGTACGACGCTGTTGCTGAACCGAAGACGAACCCCTCCGGAAACGTCAGTCCGCTGTCTCGGTAGTCCGGTGATTCTGTGCCCATGGCTGGATTCGCCCTCTCGTTTGTCGTTCGTGGTGGTGATCGTTCGTGGTGGTGGTGTTACGTGCGGTGCGACCCGGTCCCGCTGGCGGCACGGTCGGCGTGTTTCGCGATCGCCGGAGGTGCCGTGCTGCCCCGCACGATCAGACTGGTCGCCAGTTCCACCCGCATGGTCGAGGGATCGGCGTCCCCATGCATGGCGAGGATGAACCTCGTTGCCTGCTCAGCCATCTCGGCCAACGGCTGATGGACCGTCGTCAGCTGTGGGGACATCCACTGCGCGGGTGGGATGTCGTCGAAGCCGACGACGGAGACGTCGCCGGGGATGGAGAGACCGAGTGATCGGGCCGCCTCGTAGATGCCGAACGCCTGCTGGTCGTTGGCAGCAAAGATCGCCGTGGGTGGATCGGCCGCACTCAGCAGACGGGTGCCGCCCTCGACACCGTCGGAATACTGGTAGTCGCCGGCAATGACCAGGGCCGGATCGAACTCGATTCCTGCTTTGGTCAGCGCGGCGCGGTAGCCGGAGACCCTCGCCTGGGAGCTCATCACGTCGGCCGATCCGGTGATCAGACCGATCCTTTCGTGCCCGAGACCGATCAGGTGCTGCGTGGCTACGAGGGCTCCGGACCAGTTCCCCGAGCCGATCGACGCGACATCGGGCGCCGGGTCACCGGCCGGATCGACCAGCACCACAGGAATACCGCGGGTCCGCAGCCGCAGTTTCGAATCATCCGACAGGACTGAGGACACCAGGATCACGCCGGCGGGATTACGTGCGATGGCATCTCGAATCCAATCCTGCGCCGGCGAGTGGTGGTCGCCGCTCATCGTCAACAGGACGCTCAGGCCGTTGGCGCGGCACACCCTGTCCACGCCACCGATCAATGCGAGCGACCACCCGGACAAGATGTTGTCCGTCCCCGCGAACACGAGCTCGATGAAGCTGGAGCGGGAGTTCTCGTCGGCGCGGCGCTGGTAGCCGGAGGTCGCGAGAAGGCCCTCGATGCGCGCCCGGACCGGCTCGGAGACCCCTGGGCGGCCGTTGAGCACCTTGGAGACTGTCGACATCGAGACCGACGCCTCATCAGCGATCTTCGCCAGTGTCGCCCGACCCGACGAAATGTTTCGTGAATCCATGCGGTCATCGTACTGAAATCTACGTCAACGCGCGAGAGCTTCCAGTGGACAGCAAAATTCGCCAGATCCCGGCACCTCGGCCATCCCCTGACGTCAGGTGGTCAAGTCGTTACCAAAAAAAGTGTTGACAGTCACATTCGTGCTGGAGATACTTTCCCTGTTCACCGCGAAATGTTTTGCGATCCAGCGCGACCTTGGACTTGAGGGAGTGCGGCCATCGCCCGACATGGGTTCTGCGAAGAGAGAAGGAAACTGGCATGGATTCTCAAACCTCGGGTGCGGCGTTCAGTCGTCGAGGCGTCCTCGGACTGACCGGCAGTGCTGCTATTGCCGCGGCGCTGGCAGCGTGTTCCTCCAGCGGTGGAGGCTCCAAGGGCGGGGGGAGTACCTCGGCGCTGAAGTTCTGGAACATGCCCTGGGGCGGAACGGCGTTCAATCCGTTGGACAAGAAGATCACCACGGCCTACAAGCCCGCGAGCGGAATGCCGGGCGCGACCTACCAGGAAATTCAGTGGGCGAACTTCACCCAGACGTTTGCGTCCGCCATTGCGTCCAAGACCGGTCCGGCCGTCAGCTCCGGCGGTGGCACCCAGGCTTTCCAGTTCGCGCACCAGGGTCAGATCGCCTACGCCGACAATCTGCTGGCCTCCTGGAAGAAGAACGGAATCTACGACGACTTCTTCCCGGGTCTGGTCGACACCATGAAAACGGACAAAGGGTATGCAGGCGTGCCCTACAACCTGGACGTTCGCGTCTCCTGGTACAACAAGGCGCTGCTGGCCAAGGCCGGTGTCGAGCCGCCCACCACCTGGGCGGAATACGAGAAGGTATGCGCTGCCCTGAAGAAGATCGGGGTCTACGGATTCGGTGTCGGATCGGGCACCGGTAACAACGTCGCCGGTCACATCTTGGCCGCGTTCATGATCAACAACGGCGGTGGCGTGTTCAACGCCAAGCAGCAGCCCGAATGCGTCACGCCCGCCAACCTCGAAGCCATCGAGTTCATCCTCGGCCTGGTCAAGAAGGGCTACTCCGACCCCGCGTCGGCGACCTACACGGGCGCGAACGTCTACGCGCAGTGGACGGCGAAGAAGTTCGGGATGGGTTGGGACACAGCGGGTGCCGCGGTCTCGGTCGGCGGCGCGGTCGCCAAGGACATGGTCGTCGGTTCCCCCCTCACGAGCCCGAGCGGTAAGAAGGGCGGCTTGTACTTCCCGAACAACATCATGATGTACAAGAACACCCCCAGCCAGGAGGGTTCGGAGGCGTTCCTGACGTACTACTACAAGAACATGAAGTCGTTGTGGACCCAGAACACCGGTATCGGTCTCCCGCCGCTCAAATCGATCACGGACACGGCGGCATTCAAGGCCGACCCGAACAACGTCAAGATCGTCGATGAGTGGCAGCCCATCTTCAAGACCTGGGCAGCACCGGGCGGCACCGGCCTGTTCTACAACATTGCCAACACGGTCGACGGCACTGCCGTCATGACCAACTTCGCGCAGAGCGTGCTGGGCGGCAAGACCACCGCGAAGGCGGCGCTGAGCAGTCTGCAGAACGCCATCGAACCGTTGATGACCTAGCCGTACGAGGCGGGTGGGGTCACTGCGATCAGCAGGTCCCACCCGCCTTTCCGGTCCGTAACCACCCCTGCACAGGAGAAGTGAATGACATCCTCGTCGTCGGTCAGTGCCCTGGGGAGGGCCCGAAAAGGTGTGGGCGTCGCCGGCCGCGGGCGACCACCACGCGGGGTAAAACGCAAACGCAAGAACCGGTTCACCCGGGCCTTCGTGGTCTTCGCGTTGCCCTCGGTCGCGCTGTTGCTCCTGCTGAACCTGTACCCCGTCATCTACGCCGCGCTGCAGTCGCTGCGCAACGGAAGTCTCATCGACTCGGGCACTTTCGTCGGGCTGCGTAACTACACCGGCGTCCTGCAGAACCCGGCGTTCTGGGATGCGGCGCGGTTCACCCTCATCTTCACCATCGTCGGCGTCTTCGGCAGCTGGGCGATCGGTCTGGCCATGGCGTTGCTGCTGCGCACCCGGATACCCGGCCGGGGGATCTTCAAAGTGCTGCTGCTGTTGCCGTGGGTGGTTCCGGTGGTCGTTTCGGCCACCTCGTGGAACTGGCTGGTCGCTACTCCGCAGTCCCCGATGCCGATGCTCTTCCATGCGCTCGGATTCGGCAATGTGCTCTTCCTGGCCGACCCGCTCCTGGCGCAGGTCACCGTCTGCATCTTCAAGGTGTGGATCAGCTTCCCGTTCATGATGATGATGATGTCCTCGGCCCTGGCATCGGTCGATGTGAACGTGTACGAGGCAGCCAAGATCGACGGGTCCTCCAAATGGCAGACCTTCCGGGAGATCACCCTGCCGATGATCTCCAGGTCCACCTACATCAGCTGGGTGCTGATGATCATCTTCTGCGTGAACGACTTCCCGACCATCTTCCTGCTCACCGGTGGCGGGCCCGTGCGGGCAACACAGTCCCTGGTGGTGATGGCCTACCTGACCGTGTTCGCCAACTTCCAGACCGGGCCGGGTGTCGCGATCGCCTTCCTGATGACGATCGTGCTGGTCGTCATCGCCACCCTGCTCTACCGCCAGATCCGAAAGGTGGACATCGAATGAGCGCTGAGGCAACCTCAATTCCCATTGCCACAACTGTGACGGCGCGCACTGCGGAACCCAAGCGACGCACCATCAAATCAGCGGAGCAACGCGGCCAGTGGTGGCGTTTTGCCGGCATTTTGGTGATCACCGCGGTCGTTCTGGTGCCGATCCTGGCCGTGCTGTACCTGTCGGTGCAGCCCTCGCTCGGAAGCACCGCCACCGGGATGACCCTGGAGAACTTCAACAAGGTCTTCAGCCAGACCTCCGTCGCGACATGGCTGAAGAACAGCCTGCTGGTGACCGCAGTGACCGTCGTCGTCGCGGTAACGGTTGCTGCCCCGGCCGGCTACGTGCTCTCCCGAGGGCGTAGTCGGTTGGTCTCCGGGTATTCGTTGATTCTGTTCATCGCGCAGTCCCTGCCGGTGGTCACGGCGGTCATCCCGCTGTTCATCCTGTTCGCCAAGGTCGGCCTCGTCGACAGCCTGGCGGGCATCACGATCATCTACGTCGGTTCGACCATGTCGGTCGCCGTGTGGATGATGGCCGCCTACTTCGACTCGATCCCGATCAGCCTCGAGGAAGCCGCGTGGATCGACGGCTGCTCGGTGTTCGGCAGCTTCTTCCGGATCGTGCTGCGCAATTCGCTGCCCGGTGTCCTGTCGACCGCGATCTTCTCGTTCCTGCTCGCCTGGAACGACTACCTGATCGCCGTGGTGTTCCTGCGCTCGGACCAGAACTACACGCTGCAGATCGGTCTGCAGACCTTCTTCCAGCAGAACGCCACGAACTGGGGACTGGTGATGGCCGTTGCGGTGATCATGATGCTCCCGCCCGTGCTGCTGTTCGCCGTGCTGAACAAATACTTCAGCGTCGGCGGTATCGGCGGCTCGCTCGCTGGTCGTTGACCGGAAACCTTGATCTAATCCACCACTGATCGACCGGCAGGAACGCGCCGGTAAAGGAGAAATTCGCGATGGCGACAGTCACGTTCGACAAAGCCGTACGGCTCTACCCAGGCGCCGACAAGCCCGCAGTGGATGCTCTCGACATAGCGATCCAGGACGGCGAATTCCTGGTCCTGGTCGGACCGTCGGGATGTGGCAAATCCACCTCATTACGGATGCTCGCCGGACTGGAGGACGTCGATGACGGTCGCATCTTCATCGGCGATCGTGACGTCACAGACCTCACCCCCAAAGAGCGCGACATCGCGATGGTGTTCCAGAACTACGCCCTGTATCCACACATGAGCGTGGCCGAGAACATGGGTTTCTCGTTGAAGATCTCCGGAGTGTCGAAACCGGACATCCGTACCCGGGTGGAGGAGGCAGCCAAGATGCTCGACCTCAGCGAATACCTGGATCGCAAACCGAAGGCCCTCTCCGGTGGCCAGCGTCAACGGGTGGCGATGGGTCGGGCGATCGTGCGCCAACCGCAGGTTTTCCTGATGGACGAGCCGTTGTCCAACCTCGATGCGAAGCTACGCGTGCAGACCCGCACCCAGATCGCCTCCCTGCAGCGCCGGCTGGGAGTGACGACGGTGTACGTCACGCACGACCAGGTGGAGGCAATGACCATGGGGGACCGGGTCGCCGTCCTCAAGGACGGCATCCTGCAGCAGTGCGACACCCCGCGCAGGCTCTACGACCACCCGGACAACGTCTTCGTCGCTGGGTTCATCGGATCGCCGGCCATGAATCTGCTGCATCTGCCGGTGACCGACGGCGGGGTGAAGCTCGGCAACGCGGTGACTGAGGTCCCGCGCAGCACGCTGGCCCGGGCGGGCGCATCGGTGACGCTCGGCGTCCGACCCGAGGACCTGGTCCTGAACGACCAGGGACAAGGGCTGGAGGTGCTGGTCGAGGTCGTGGAGGAACTCGGCGCCGACGCGTATGTCTATGGCCGGACGCGAGGCGAGCACGATGGGCAGATGGTGGCCAGAGTCGACGGGCGCGACGTCCCGCAGAAGGGCGCGAAGCTGTTCTTCACGACCAACCCACAGCGCATTCACCTGTTCGACGAGACATCGGGCAGGCGCATCGAGTCCTGATCGGGACCAGGCCGAAATAGAGCACACCTATCAATAAGAACTTTCGTATTCAGTAGCGGCGGTACGGCAACGTGGGCATACTGAGATCAGTGGGCATCGGATAGATCCCTCTGGGCGTCTCGGATTTCAGGAGCCGCAGGCGCTTCGTCAAGGCGCCACGTCCGGCCTCGTTTCGAAGTCGGCTATCGACTCTCGCGGCTCGGGTGTACGTGCTGACATTCCAGGGCCACGTCAATGAACTTAAATCTACTCACATCAGTTAGTTTGTGAGTGATTCAGAATTCAACAGAGGAAAGCCCATGGAAAAGGTGCGGAACAATAGATCACATCGGCGTGGGCGCCGAGTGGTGAGGTCAGGAATTCTCAGCGGATTGCTGCTGGCACTACCGTTGACAGTCGTCGCTGCGATTCCAGCAGCTGCTGCGACAAAGTTGTGCACCGACGCTACCCCCGCAGCCCAACGTCCCGACCTGCGATCAGGAGACAGCGGATCGTGTGTTGTGGTTCTGCAGCGTCTTCTCGTAAGGAAAATTTACGACCGGATCCTGACAGTCGGGACCTTCGACAAGAAGACGGACACGGTTGTCAGGCTCTACCAACGTCGCCACGGACTCGTCTCGGATGGAGTCGTCGGTCCTAATACCTGGCGCTCCCTGATCAGTTCGGCGCCGCCTCCGCGCCCGGTGGGCACCCCAGGGCAGTGCGGTAACACCGGCAAAGGGGTCTTCCTCGTTTTCGACGACTATCCACTCTCGCTCGATGGCTACAAGGCGCTGATCAACGAAGCCGTCAGGTTGAATATCGGTATCGGGGTCGCTCCGAACGGGCAATTCGTTGCATCCGGTCGCGCTGATATCGGGTATGCGCGCAGGGCAGGTATGTATCCCGTTGATCACACCTACGATCACAAGAATCTGACACAGCTTTCCTACGCCGCCGTCTACCGCGAAATCACCACATCGGGCGTCAGTTCCAAATGGGGCCGACCGCCTTACGGTGCACTCAACGACACCAGCCGCAGCGCCTACAAGAATGCCGGTATGAATCTATGCCTGTGGACTCTCGATCCACGTGACTGGGATGGCAGATCGACGCGATCCGCCGCTGACTACATCATTGCAAATGCGCGGAGTGGATCAACTGTTGTTGTCCATCTCAATCATCTCGGCACTGACCGGGCGCAATTGAGCAGAATCAAGTCTGGACTGCAAAATCGTGGACTCACGTTGTGCCGCCCGAATCCCGGGACCACGCCGGAGGATTGGCGACCCAATTGCTGAGGTGTCGACACGTCAGATCTTCCTGACCGCTGACCGCTCGGATCCGGCCCCTGTGAGGATGGGGGTATGACGGATGCGGTCGTAGTCGGTGCAGGGCAGAACGGTCTCGCGGCAGCAGTGACGCTCGCGCGGGCCGGCTTGAGCGTCGACCTGATCGAGAGCAACGACTGGATCGGCGGGGGAGCGGCCACCCGGGATCTGACGATTCCCGGTTACCATCACGACGTCGCCTCCGCCGTGCACCCGATGGCGCTCGCGTCGCCGTTCTTCACGGCCTTTCAGATCAGAGAACGTATCGAGCTGCGAGTCCCCGAAATATCCTTCGGTCATCCGCTCCCGAACGGTCGCAGTGCTATCGCCTACCGCGATCTGCACCGCACCGCAGACAATCTCGGTCGGGACGGCGTCGCTTACCAGAGGTTGATGCAACCGCTGGTCGACCGGGTCCAGCAGATCACCGAGTTCACCGGTGAGCCGCTTCTGCAGATACCGAGCCACCCGGTGGCCACCGTCGCCTACGGGTTGCGAGCGCTCGAACAGGGCTCTCCCGCATGGGGATGGCGCTTCAAAGAAGAGATCGCCCCGGCGCTGCTCACCGGTGCTGCCGCGCACACCATCGGTTCCCATCCGCGCCTCGCAATGGCTGGTGCCGGGTTGGTGCTCGGCATCCACGCGCATGCCGCCGGGTGGCCGGTGCCGATCGGTGGATCACAGGCGATCGCGGACGCGCTCGGCGCAGACTTGCAAGCACATGGCGGGCGCATCATCCTCGGGCACGAGGTAACAGACCTGGCAGAATTGGCCCGGTACGACACCGTGGTGCTCGACCTGTCGACCAAGGCCCTCGCCGCCATTGCCGGAGATCAGCTGCCGGCGCGGTACCGGCGGGCGCTGCAACGGTTCAAACACGGCAACGGAGTCGCCAAGATGGATCTTGCGCTGTCCGGGCCGGTGCCGTGGACCGACCCCGAGCTGCGTCGTACGCCGACCATTCACCTCGGCGGCACCCGCGAGCAGATCGCTGCGTCCGAGCGTCAGGTCGGCAGGGGCGAGCTACCCGATCGCCCCTACGTGCTGCTTGTGCAACCCAGCGTGCTCGACCCCACCCGGGCGCCTGCCGGGCAGGCGACGCTCTGGGCCTACACCCATGTGCCCTACAACTGCCCGGTCGATCGCACCGAGGCGATGATCGCCACGATCGAGGAGTATGCGCCCGGCTTCCGCGACCTGATCCTGGCGCGAACCGGAACCACGGCCGATCAGTTGGGCCGTATCAGTGCCAACTTCATCGGTGGTGACTTTGCGACGGGTGCCGTCACACTGTCTCAGATGATCAAGCGGCCCGTGGTGTCGCCGACCCCCTGGCGTACCCCGTTGCCAGGTGTCTATCTCGGGTCCTCTGCCACCTCACCCGGCCCGTCGGTGCACGGCCTGGGCGGTTGGTACGCAGCCCGTACCGCCTTGCGCGACCGGTACGACCTGGGCGCACCCGATCTCGGGATGGGTTTGTAGACCGTCGCCGGATCTGCCTACTGTGCGGGGCATGTTGCAGACACAGGGGCTGGTCCGCAGGTTCGGCGAGCGGGTGGCGGTCGACCATCTCGATTTCGATGTGCCCGACGGTGAGCTGGTCGGGTTCGTCGGTGGAAACGGGGCCGGCAAGACGACCACCATGCGGATGATCATGGGGGTGCTGGCCAGCGACGAGGGCACCATCACCTGGGACGGTGCACCGGTGAGCACTGCGGACCGGCGCTCGTTCGGCTATATGCCCGAGGAGCGCGGGCTCTACCCCAAACAGTCCGTGATCTCCCAACTCATCTATCTCGGTCGGTTGCAGGGACTCGCCAAGCAAGCGGCAGCGGATTCTGCCGGCCGGCTGCTGGACCGGTTCGACCTCCGCGAACGCGCCGCTGACAAGTTGGAATTGCTTTCGTTGGGCAACCAGCAACGCGTCCAGATCGCCGCCGCTGTCATCGCCCGCCCGCGACTGCTGATTCTGGACGAACCGTTCTCCGGGCTCGACCCTGCAGCGGTCGACAGCATGGCGGACCTGCTGCGCGAACACACCGCACGCGGGGTGGGCGTGCTCTTCTCCTCCCATCAGTTGGAGCTGGTCGAGCGCTTGTGCGACCGGTTGATCGTGCTCTCGCACGGCAAGATCGTGGCGTCCGGGACGGCAGACGAGCTGCGCCGTCAAGGCGCCGTGCGCCATCGACTCACAACCGGTGCGGACGTCGCATGGGTACGCGGCCTGGACTGGCTGCAGGTCGACAGCACCGACGAGCGGACTGCCGTCGTGCGACTGACTGGGCCCGGTGACGCCGACCGGCTGTTACGCGAAGCTCTCGAGCGCGGCTCCGTCTACGAGCTGACCGAGCTGATCCCCACCGTTGCCGACATCTTCCGGAAGGTCACCGTATGAGCGCCGCGACGACCAGCATCGACACCACCGGTACCGCGTCACCGCAGGAGGCCCGCGCTGATCGAGCCTGGCCGCTGGTTGCGCGACGTGAAATCAACGTCAAACTGCACGACCGCAACTTCCTGATCTCCACGGTCGTGGTGATCGTGCTGATTGCCGGATCGTTCGCGCTGCAGGTGCTGCTTATCGGTCGTACCTCCACGAAGACCGTTGCGGTCGCATCTGCTGCTGCAACCACGGTCGTGCAGCAGGCGAACACGACAGCGGACGCAGCCGGGAGCGACGTCGCGTTCAAGACCAGGCGCTACTCCTCGGAGGCAGCTGTCCGCACAGCCGTCAGTGACGGAAAGCAGTCGGCGGGGCTTATCGCCACCAAGGGCGGTTGGCAACTGGTCGGCACCTCCAGCCGCGACGCCCTGGTCACGACGTACGTCGCGGCGGCGGCTCGGCAGGACGTCGTCAGCAGGAACGCGGTTGCCGCAGGCACCAGCCTGCAAGCCCTGAGCAGCGGCGCCGACGTGCAGTACGAGGTACTCAGACCCGCGGCCGGCGACGGACAGGGGCAGGCCCGGATCGGCGCCGTCGCCTTCGGGGTGCTCTTCTACCTCGCGTCGCTACTCTTCGGAATCGCCATCGCCAACAGCGTGGTCGAGGAAAAGCAGAACCGGGTGGTCGAGATCCTTGCCGCGGCCATTCCGACCCGTCAGCTACTGATCGGCAAGGTCGTCGGCAATACGGTGCTCGCCGTGGCACAGGTGGCGCTGCTCAGCGCGCTGGCAGCGATTGGATTCGTGGCTACCGGGAACACTTCGCTGCTCGGCGACATCGCCGGGGGCGGGTTGTGGTTCCTGGTTTTCTTCCTGGTCGGCTTCCTGACCCTCGCCTGCCTGTGGGCGGTGGTCGGTGCGCTCGCGACCCGGTCGGAGGACATTCAATCCAGTTCGACACCCATGACGATCCTGGTC
>JALYUK010000280.1 GCA_030853805.1 Actinomycetota bacterium
GTCGCGCGAGCACCTCGCCGTGATCCTGCCCTGCGTCGTCGACACACGAAGCGGCCTCGCCGAGAGCCGCGCGCACGGCATACAGGAGGGTGTCCGCTTGGCCGAGCTGCAGGTGGGCGATCTGGTCCGGTGCGCGCCTACTGCCCGGCTGCGGCGCGAGGCGTCTCGCCACACCGGCCGCCCCGCCGTACCAGCAGGCCGCGACGCCGATACCGCCCCACCAGAAACCGGGACGCACCAGATACCACCCCTCGCTGCCGACCGGCACCGCCGCCACACCTCTGAACTCGGCCGGAGCTGAGGAGACTTCGATCAGGCCGCGACTGGCCCACGCATCCGTCCGAGGTACCACGTCGGGCCCGAGAGCGACCGCAAAGAGCTGGCGGGTGGTCTCCGACGTCCAGGCGGTCACCAGTGCGTGCGAGAGCCGCCCCGCCAACGAGCACCACGGCTTCACCCCGTCCAGCACCCATCCGCCCGCGATTTCCCGGGCCTTCAGCCGCCCGTCCGGACCTTCGGCAGCGAACACTCCCCAGGTCGATCGCCGGTCGACGCCGATCCCCGACAGGTCCAGCCCAGTCCGGGCCAGCCGCGCCTGGGACAGGATCGACAGGGCGTCGACATGCGGTTCGAGCGCTCGCGCGACGGTCAGGTCGTAGGCTGCGACCCTGGACAGCACGTCCCACAGCACCACGGTCTGACCCCCGCCGGGCATCGGGAGCCTCCCGGAAAGGCTCACAGCGAGTTCCAGCGCGAAGTCGACCCGCTGCTGCGGGACCTTTCGGGGCAGGCCCAGCGAAAGCTGCTGCTGCGGGTCGCACAGCTGACCCGCACCGACCGTCTCGGTCCAGGACGTGTCGCTCATCAGACCCCGGTCTCGAACCGGTCCCAACTGCGGTGCCCGGCCAGCAGGGTGAGGACGTCCTGCCCGACCTGGGCAGCGTCGCCGACGCTCACTCCGAGCCCGTCGGCGGGCACACCGGCAGCCGCGAGCGCCTGATCGGCACCGATACCGCCGACGGCCTTGCTGTGCCTCCAGACCTCCTGCAGCAGCTTGACGACCCTCGGGTCCGTGCTGTCGCTGTCGGCGGCACCGGCCTTCGCGTCAGCATGCACCTTCGCGTCCGGCCCGGGAGGTGTCGCACTCACGACGACAAGCGCGTCGAACTGGACCGATGCGGCTGCCGCGTAGACCTCCTGCACTGCGAAACCCGCGACCTTCCCGCCGTGTGGAGCAACGATCATTGCCACGACGCCCTGCCCGTCCAGCAATGCCTGCAAGGCCTTCACCTGCTTCACGTCGGGGTCTGCGCCGATGACGATGCCGACCTGACGCCCGGCGACCGGCCACGAACCGCCCACCTGTGTCAGGGCCGCACTCGGCTCGGCCTGTGCGACATCGACATCCGCCTTCGGCGCGGACTCGCCCAGGCCCTGCGCCACCTTTTCGCACAGACCGGAGTCGATGTTCGCGAGCGCCTGCAGCTGACGGGCGCGGACCTGCTGCTGCAGGCACTTGGACAACTCGAACGTGTAGGCAGCGATGATGTGGTCCTGCTCGACCGGGCTCATCGAACGGTAGAAGAGGCCGGCCTGGGAGAAGTGGTCGTCGAAGGTGGCCGGGTGCTCGCGTACTTTGCGAGACTGGTCGACGGTTACCGGTATGTCGACGAACGCCCCGTCACCGTCGCCCGCCATCACCGGGCAGCCACCTCCGAGCGAATTCCTGCGGTACGGCGCAATCCCGGTGTGTACGGCGCCCTGGTGGAAGCCGTCGCGCAGGTTGTCGTTGACCGGCGCATGGGTGCGGTTGATCGGGATCTGGTTCCAGTTCGGCCCACCGAGGCGGGTTATC
The DNA here is from genome assembly GCA_030853805.1 of Actinomycetota bacterium. GTDB lineage: Bacteria > Actinomycetota > Actinomycetes > Actinomycetales > Dermatophilaceae > Allobranchiibius. Next base: position 1,856 of record JALYUK010000280.1, read on the forward strand.
TGGGTGTCCAGGTAGGAGAACAACCGGGCCTGCAGCAGCGGGTCGTTGGTGACGTCGATCCCGGCGACCAGGTTGGAGGGGTTGAAGGCCACCTGTTCGGTCTCAGCGAAATAGTTGACCGGGTTCGCATTCAACGTCATGGTGCCGAGCAACTGGACCGGCGCCAACTCCTCCGGTACGAACTTGGTCGGGTCCAGCAGGTCGATGCCCTCGAACATCGAGTCGTTGTCATCGGGCATCACCTGCACGCCCAGATCCCACTGCGGGTGCGCACCGGCCTCGATCGCGTCGGAAAGGTCGCGCCGGTGGAAGTCCGGGTCGACACCGTTGGTGATGAGGGCCTCCTCCCATGTCACCGAGTGCACACCCTGGCGCGGCTTCCAGTGGAACTTGACCAGGTGGGTGGCGCCCTCGTCGTCCATCAAGCGGAAGGTGTGAACCCCGAAACCTTCCATGGTCCGCAGCGAACGAGGCACTCCGCGGTCACTCATGTTCCACATGGTGTGGGCCTGGGCCTCGGTGTGCAGCGAGACGAAATCCCAGAAGGTGTCGTGCGCGCTCTGCGCCTGCGGGATCTCCCGGTCAGGATGCGGCTTGGCTGCGTGCACGATGTCGGGGAACTTGATGCCGTCCTGGATGAAGAAGACCGGCATGTTGTTGCCGACCAGGTCGTAGTTGCCCTGCTGCGTGTAGAACCTGGTGGCGAAGCCGCGGGTATCGCGTGCCAGGTCGGCCGAGCCGCGCGACCCCAAAACGGTCGAGAACCTCACGAAGACAGGGGTTTCGACATCCTTCTTCAGGAACTCCGCGCGGCAGATCGACCCTGCGGCACCGTTGGCGACGAAGCTGCCGTGTGCGGCTGCGCCTCTGGCGTGCACCACCCGCTCGGGGATGCGCTCGTGGTCGAAGTGGCTGATCTTCTCCCGCAGGTGGTGGTCCTGCAGCAGTGTCGGACCGCGCGTGCCCGCCCGCAGCGAATGGTCGGTATCGCGCAGCCGTGCGCCGTGTGCGGTGGTGAGGAACTCCCCCTGTTGGCCCATGACCGAGCCGTCGAGACCCGTCGCGGCGCCGGTCGGTGTGACCGTTTCCGGTCCTTGCTGGTTCGCCAAGTCATTGGCCTCAGAATTTGTCATGTTCGTTACCTCCGTAGTGTCCCGTTGTACTCAGCACATCTGTTCTCAGCGAATCACGTTCCGCTGACGCGCGCACCTGGCCGGTCCAGGGCAGGGCCGCTGTCCACAACGACACCACCACGATGCGGACCCGCTCCACGAGAGCGACATCGGCACCGACGAGTAGCAATGCGAGGTCGGCCAGCCCACGCAGTCCGACCAGTCCGCTCACGGTGTGACCGACCAGAAGCTGACGCAGCACACCCGTGACACCCCGATCAGTACCCACCCCATTGCCCGGCGGCTGTCCTGCCGGACGGAGAGGCCGCGCAGACCCCGCCGGCACAGCGCCGCCAACGCGATCAGCAGAACTCCGGCCACGGCGTCCGAGGCGCGGTACACGAGTGCGGCAAGTATCCCGACGACCCGTGGTGCCGGACGACGATCTCTCACCTGTCGGTCGCTCGACACCGGGTTGGTCACATCGTGGCTTTACCCACTCAGCCGGTCGATCACACATTGCATCGACCACAGGGGGGGTTGGGAACCCCCCTCGCCGGGGTACTGAACGGGGAACAGAACCCATCACCGACAGGAGCGACCATGCCCGCCGCAGAACGTACGTTCACCGTGACACCGCCGCCCGAGACAGTGCTGAACTACCTCAAGGACTTCAGCAACGCGCAGGAGTGGGATCCGGGCACCGAAAAATGCCTTCAGAACGGTACCGGCCCGGTCGAGGTCGGCACGACCTGGCACAACGAGTCGAAGCTCGCGGGGAACACCACCGAGTTGACCTACACCCTCACCGAACTCACCTCGGACCGCATCGTGTTCGTCGGTAAGAACGACACGGTCACGATGACCGACACCATCGACGTCACCCCGGCCGGCACCGGCAGCCAGGTGCGTTACCACGCGGACATGGACCTGCAGGGTGCAGCGAAACTGGCCGCACCCGTCGCGAAGCTGGGCCTGGAGAAGCTGGGCAATGACACCGAGAAGATGCTCACCGACGCCCTGAACGCCCTGGCCAGTTGAGCTCAGAGCCGAAGGACTCGCACCAGTTCGGCGTGCCGCTGCAGACCCAGCGTGACCGCCTCGGGATGCTCGGCATACCAGCGCAGCTGCTCTTCGGCGATGTCCTGCTCGCTGACCTGCTCACCGCGCACCGACCACTGCGCGCGGGGCGTGCCCTCGATCCCCAGGGCTTGCAGAGTCTGGGGATACACCGGAGCTCGTAGGTCACCCAGCAGCACCCGCCCGGGGTCGACGACGACGCCGCGGAGGCCGAGAGCCGCCAGGATCGCCTGCGCCACTTCGCGCAGCACGTAGTTGTGCGGGTGGTTGATCACCCAGCCGGTGTCGGCGCCGGCCCTTTCCAGGATGGTCGCGGCGTCGACGGTGCCGTGCCGCTCCTGTCGGGCGCGCAGTTGGGCCGCCGAGTCGTCGCGTACCGCGCGCACCCCGTCGGGGTGGACAGGGTCGAACGAGGGACGCGCACCGTTGGCTGCCGCCAGCAGCACCCTCAGATCGTGATACGGCACGACCGGTGGATCTCCCACGCCCGGCACCCGCACGATGACCTGGGTCGGGAAGAGTGCCGCCCATCGGAGCGAGGGAAATCGGGCGATCACCGCTCTCTCAGGCAGCAGGTCAGCGATCTCGCGGGTGCCCAGTGGCAGGTCCCGATACCCGTCGACGACCGGTTGCGCGACCAGGTAGGTCGTGTCCGCAAGCACCGCGCGAAGGTAGGGCAGATCGGCGGCTTCGAGCTCATGCACCGGGGGCATCCGAACGGTGCGCCACCGCTGGTCTGCGGCACTGTCGAGCAGGATGCGGGTGGCTTCAGCCTGACAATTTCCGTAGACGATCAGCAACGGAAGATCGGGCTGCTCGGCGGCGTGCAGGCCGTAGAACTGTCCGTAGTGCTCACGTCGGCCCTGATCGACCGGTTGCGCTGCGGTGTCGTTCGTCGAGGTGTCATCCATCGCGTGCCGTCTTTCCCATCATCTGCTCGAGTCCTTCGTCCGGCAGCTCGTGCACCCAACCGGGGGCTGGAGTCGGCGCGGGTGCGGGTAGGCCGAGGGCCAGCTGCCGGGTGCTTCGTATCTGCAGTATCCCCGCCACGTGGATCTCACCCGCGGCGCAGGCGTCGATGAGCGGGCAGGACAGTTGCAGCGGCGCCCACACGTCGACCTGGTACCGCCCGCGCCCGCTCACCCGGCTCGGCGGCGACCCGACATGCACCCGTGGGTCGGCGGTCAGCGCGGCCGGAACCGCGGCGTGATCGACCCACCACACCCCGGCGTCGCTGTCGTGCAGCAGTGCGAGCACCGTCGCGAACACCTGCGCATCGCTGTGCTGCCCGTGCACCCGCACGACAATGTCGGGCCGCTCCCAGATCAGTCCCCGGCCGCGCACACTCGGGAGGGTGATGCGCTCGGCGAGGGCGAGCGATTCGGCGTCCTTGACGGCGCGCGACGCGCTGCGGTCGCCGATCCGGGCCACGGCCTCCGGCCCGTCGTGCCACGCGAGCGCAGCCGGCACGTATCGCATCCGGGCACCGAGTAACCGGCACCGCCAGGCCAGCTCCCAGTCCTCGCCGCCGTAGCCGGTCATACTCTCGTCGAAACCGCCGGAGCGGGCCAAGAGTTCGCGATCCAGTGCGAGCACGGCGGAGATCACCAGCCGGAAATCCTCATCGCCCGCCTCCCTCAGATCGGCGGTGCGTCGGTAACCGTCGGCGAGCCACCACGGCGCCGGCAGCATGCGGGCAGCGGGCGGCCCCTCGCTCACCC
>JALYUK010000282.1 GCA_030853805.1 Actinomycetota bacterium
ACGCCCAGCCCATCGGTGCATCGCCTACGGGTGGTGCACCGGTGGGTGGTGCGCCGATGAGCAGGCCGGGTCAATCCCAGACTGCGACTTCGAGAATGCCTGCTGGTGTCCTGGCGGTAACTACGCAACCAAGGACGTCGCGGCCGTCGGGCGCCGCCATACGCGGCGGATCCACCGGTTCCGGCCCGGCGGTGCGCAGCGTGCCGGATCCGACGGGTGTCAGTACCCCCAGAACAGCGGGGAACAGCGGGCCAGGTTGTGTGCCTAGTGTGTTGGGGATCCCGTCGATCGGGATCAACGAGGACGTGCGGGCTCTGGGTTTAAACGCGCAGGGGCAGATTTACCCCCCGCAGCGCACCACAATGTGGTATGACGGCTCATCAGTACCTGGCCAGGACGGGATCTCCGTGATCGCCGGGCACGTCACCTACGACGGCCCGGACAACTTCTACAACCTGGTCAAAATCACCACTGGTGGCGCCGTCAATCTGCAATGCACGTCGGGTGGGCCGCTGAGTCTTCGTGTGGTCCGCACAGCATCGGTGCCCAAGACGATCCTGCAGACCGACCAAAGCGTATGGGGAACCTCGACCACACCCGTAGTCGTCCTGATCACCTGCGACCCCTACAGCCGCGTAGTCAACGGACACCACCTCAACAACTTCGTTGTCTGGACCACGCCGACGTGAACTTGTTCTGATTCCTGCCGTATCTTGCACGGGAGGGCTCACTAATTTGGACCACAGGCAAATTCGAGCAACTTGGTGAAGCTCCCTTTCAGTGTCCCAACGTTAGATTTTGGGACGTTTCACCGCTGGGTGTTGGTGTCGCGTCGTATCTCACGGACCGGGTCCGATGTCTTGCCCCGACGTGGGTCAGGTGGTGGCTAGGAATACCACGGTGGCGGCCAATAGGTCCTGGATTTCGGCGGTCGGGTGGAACCTGGGGCCGACGACCCGGTCCTTGACGATCGCCTCGATGACCCCGGCGATGGCCAGACCCGGGTATCGCAGCCGGGTCAGGTCAGGTCAGTTTCGCTGAGATTCGTGCCTGTTCCTGTTCTCGTTCAGAACGAGGGGTCAGGAAGTTCCGAAAGTTCATCCGCTGACACTCCAACACGGGGCTAGCCCTAGACAGGAGGAGGCAAAAATCATCTGATAGACCCGAGGGTCGTCGAGCGTCGGGATGACGCAGGCTAGACATATCGGACCGACGCGTTCGGCGAAGGGTCGGCCCCCGGTTTGGTTGTCGGAAGCCTGGGTACACAAAGCGCCTTACTGGCGCTTAGTGGGCCGTGTTTGAAGTGGCCATGACGGGTGGCCTTCGTCAGGACTTCCTCGGCGGGCTTGTTCCACGCTAACGGGGGATAGCGCTCGTTGCAGCCGTTGACGAAGGCGCGGAGGTTGGCGTTGAGGTCTTTCATGGATCCGGAGTATCCGCGGTGGATTGCTTGTCGCTCGATGATCACGAACCAGACCTCGACCAGGTTCAACCATGACCCGAGGTCGAGGTGAAGTGCACCGTAATTCGTGGGTCCCGCTGGCCAGTCGCGGACCTGCACCGTTTTATGGATTTCATAGTTGTCCATCACCAGGTGCAACTCCTGGTCGGGGTGGGCGCGGGCGATCTGCTTCAGAAACGCCAAGAATTCTTCATGGCGATGGCGATGGCGATGGCGATGGCGATGGCGATGACGCGACTTACACGCCCCGGTCCCCGTTCCCGTGGCAATGTCCGATGCGGCGAACAATGTGGTGGTGCCGTGCTGTTTGTAGTCACAGGTACGCCGCTCGGGCAGGCCCGGTTGCATCGGCAACATCGGTGCGGTCCGGTCCAACGCCTGAATCTGGGACTTCTCATCCACACATAACACGATCGCGTTATCTGGCGGAGCCCAATACAACCCGACCACATCGGTCACTTTCGCGACCAGTTGCGCTTCGATAGAGGACTTGAACGTCTCCACCCGCCACGGCGCCACTTCGTAGTTACGCCAAGCCTTGGCGAGCATCGACCCCACCGGTATCACGGTGTCCACATCCCCACCGCCCAGGTTCAGACCCGCAACCCAGCACCGCGGCTGCGCAGTTGGTCAGCGAACGCGAGCATGTTGTGCGCCGAACGCCCCAGCCCGGTCCAAGGTCGTGACGACCAAAGTGTCCCCGTCAATGCAGCTCCGCCAGGGCAGCCTCTAACTACGGCCACGAAGCCCTGGCGCCGGACACGCCATGGTCGAGGTACAGGTCATCCCTGCGGATCCCCGCAGCGAGCAGATCGGTTTTCCTGCCGATCGGCGTACTGCCCTTTGGTCGACACCCGGGCGTACTCAAGTCAGGCTGCATGGGGCGGCCGCCACTTCCTCACAGATCCGGGATTTGGTAGGTGGGTGCCGTCGCTCATACGCGGTTGATTTTGGCAACTGGTTAGTTCAAAGATTTTCTGGGGCTATAGTAAACAAATAGTAAAGAAAAGTATTGAACGAGTCTAGAAATCTGGGGAATCCTTCCCTCTGCAGCGACCAGCTTTTACACGCCGTGCCCTGCATCCGGACGACTGAAAGAGCAATCATGCATGTTGTTGAAGCCGATGGAGCTGGGTTTCTGGGGTCGCACCTGGGCGAGCGGCTCACCGCTGAGGGCCACGAAACGGTATGCCACTGGCTGCAACCGTCGAGTGAGGAGAAGCGATGATCATCAGGATCGCGAAGCTCATAGGAATACTCCTCACGCTCGTGGCCGGTATGTCGGTCGCGCTCGCATCACCGGCCCACGCCAGCATCGAGGGCCCGACCTGGGCGCACACCGCGGGCCACTGGGGCAACGTCAGCGTGGAGGACCACACGAGCGGGGCCTGGCCCGTCAAGACCGCCGTTGCGACCTGGGGGAGTGGGCTTTACTACAGGTCGTGTGGCACTAGCAACCAGTGCGTCAAGGTCTCCGAGAAGAACCAGGGCGACACCGGACAGATCGCCATCACGTCGCAGTCGTGGACTCAAGACGCGAAGGGAAAGACGCACTTCACCCCGCTCACGATCACGATCAACAGCTACTACAACACCCGGACCACCGCCGCCGTGCGGTCGCAGGTCGTCACGCACGAACTCGGCCACGCGCTGGGGCTAGGGCACGACACCTGGAACGACGTCATGAACGCTGACGGCGTGCATTCCTACAACGTGGTCTCGCCGCAAGAACGCGAAGAGTTGCGCAACATCTACGGGGTGGCTGCCTGAAACAGATCACTCAGTTCGCAGCGCGTAAGGCTGTTGGTGAGTCGATCAAGATCCGGCTGGTGTACTTCCACCAATGTCGCCGGGACCGCGAAAGGGTCTGCCCAGAGTTTGGATGCTCCTATTAGTGTCAAGCGGCGTCTGGGAGGGCCAGCGTGCTCAGCCATGAGCGGTAGCTCGCGGCGAATTGGTGGTTGGGTCTGATGCCCCGCTCGGTTCGAGAGATGGTCGTCAAGCTGACGCCCAAATGGTCGGCTGCGGCTTGCATCGGCAGGCCGAGGTGCTGACGGGTCGGGCGCAGGTCGCCGACGGTGGGGACGGGTTGTGGCTGGGTCAGGACACGGTAAATTTCGCGGGCTATGTGCCGTTTGAGGCACCGCAGGATGTCGCGGTCTGTCTTTGACTCCCCGCGGCGACGCTGGGCGTAGGCCTGGGTTGCGGGATCGGTTTTGAGCCGGATCATGGCGATGCGCCACAGGGCGCTGTTGGCTTGGCGATCGCCCC
>JALYUK010000285.1 GCA_030853805.1 Actinomycetota bacterium
ACGTCCTGGGCCACAGACGCCGATGCGGTAGGCATGAGCGCTGCGATCGAAATCACTGGCACGGTCCATGCGACGCCCTTGGCAATGACCCGACGGCTGGGCTGTTGTGTCGTCAACTTATCCATAACAGGTGATCCTGATTCTTGATGATGGAGAGGTCTAGGTGCCCCCGCGTGACCAAACCATACACGAGAGCAAAGCCCCTAAGGGAAGAAGTTCAGCCTTCAATTACACGGATGGTGGCGGGGCAAATGGTTTGAGGACTGGCGCTGACGCTAGCGCTTTCCGAGGGAAAGGTTCAGTTGGTTCAGTCGGCGGCGTTGGCCAAGCATCGGTAGATGGTCGCCCGGGATACCCCAAGGCTTTTCGCGATCTGGGTCGGACTTTCACCTCTGGCGCGTCGGACGATCGCGGCGGCGATCTTGTCAGCGCCCATCACAACCGGCCGGCCACCGACCCGGCCCTGCGCACGGGCGGCCGCGAGGCCGGCCATGGTGCGTTCGTGCAGTATGTCTCGCTCTAGCTCGGCGAACGCGGCCATCATCGTGAAGAAAAACTTCCCCTCACCGCTAGGCGCATACGTGCCAGCCAAGCGCCCGGTCAGGATCCGCAGACCAACATCGCGCTCGTGCAGATCATCGGCGAGGGTGAGGACCTCTTTGACCGACCGGCCGAGCCGGTCCAGCTTCCACACGCACAGGGTGTCCCCGTCGCGCAGGAAGTCCAATGCTTTGCCCAGCCCGGGCCGGTGGGTGACGCGGCTAGAGATCTTGTCCTCAAACACCCGCACACAGTCGGCCTGCTCGAGAGCGTCACGTTGCAGCTCAGTGTGTTGCGGGATCGAAGACACCCGGGCATACCCAACGGTGCTCGAGCCTCGAGTGCGCGCCATACCCGAAGCGTCTCACAAAGAATCTCAGAACTAGGCGTGGCGCGACGAGGTTGTGAGACGTCTTGTGAACACTGAAACCGCGACTTCGCGAGGTCATGGGCAACGTCTCAGAATCCTTCGTTACTGCGACTGCCCCAGCTGTCCCGCAGTTAGTCAGGTGCTGCGAGCCACGCCGGCCGGGACTAGGACCGGGACCCGCACCATTCCGTTGGCCTCGATTGCCGGTCTTCGCAACGTGTTGTCCACGAGTACTTCCGAGTCAAACCCGGACATGATACGTCACACTGTGGTTGCCAGCAGGGCAAGCGATGGCCATGATGTTGTCGTGTCGTCTTGGTGGACTCTGTTGGCCGCGTGTGCCGCGATGGTCGCCCCGCCCGGTGCGGTGGTCGTCATCATTGTCCGGCGCGATGCGCGTCGGCGGGCTCGATATCTCTTAGCGCGTAGGTGGAAAGCCGCTGACCTTCAGTATCCGTGGGCAGATGGAGTGAACGGAACCGGACGAAATATCCCCTCCTCGCTTACCGAACGCATCGTCGTTGCACATGAACACCAAGCCCGACTGCTCAGTCTTGGTCCACCGGCGGGCGACGAGACTGTGCCAAGCCCCCCGCATCATGGGCGAGTCCCGCATGCCGAACTCCAACTGACAACACCGCAGGTCACGAGCACACCCGCAGATGGTGTCCGTATGACCCGTCCGTAAGGGTTTCGGGACGGATAGGCCATCCCTGTCTCGTAACCCATCGTCAGTGGACTAGGTCGAGAGCAGCACGGAGAGCTACGACGCCGATGCGTCCGCTGCAGGAGCGTGATGCGAGCACACGTGGACCATCGCCCCGCGCAGGTTTCATATGGCGGTGGCGTGGTGGGTGTGTTCCCAGGGGATGGAGTCGCCCGGGTCGGCGGTGGCCACGGCGCGCGAGTCCTCGAGATCTTCCAGGCGATCGAGGAGGGCCTCGTATTTAGCTGGGTCCAGGAGGACCCCGACGGGCTTGTTATGGCGCAGGATGAACACTTCCCGCTGCGTGGCCTCGATCAGCAGATCCGGCAGGGTCGCGCGGGCCTCGGTGATGGATACGACACGGTCCATGGTTAAACCTCCCGGTAGATATCTTTGCGGTGCCCCACGTGGCGCACGTCCACCACACGCACCCCGTCATCGATGACATACACGATCCGGTAGTTACCCACCCGCACCCGCCACCCCTCAGCGCCACTGAGTTTGTGACAAGGCCGGTCTCCCGAACGTGTCCCAGGGCAAAGTAGTCGCTGATCAACTTTCTTGCGCTTGAAGAGCTGAGGGGCGTTCGAAGGGAGATCCGGCTGATGACCTTGTGGTCGTTGAAGAAGGCCGCATCTGGGTGTTCTCAGTGCCCCGAGTCACCTCACAGCATTTCGTATACGTAAGTCTAAATTTCGTCTACGCTCATGGAATGGATGAGCCTCAGCTGCACGGCAAGCCCGTGAGCGATGAGCAGATTCAAGCGTGGGCTGATGAAGCCGAGGCCGGTTACGACCTGTCGAAACTGCCCAAGCCGCGCCTGGGTCGCCCGCCTGTGGGCGAGGGCCCCGGCGCGGTCGTGGGCGTACGCCTGGACGCGGCCACTATCGCAGCGTTGACCGCGCGAGCCGAGACCTTGGGCATTGCCACACGCTCGGATGCGATCCGAGCCGCGGTGCACGCATGGACACACGTTGCCTGATCTGCACCAGTCCGCCCGTAAGCACTACTGGCGCGACAAGCTTGATGACGCAACAGTTCTCTACGCCGCCAGGCACGTCCTGACCTCACGTCCACTGGATGAGGATGACGACCCGCGTCGCTGGCTCATGATCGCCACCGACCCCGCAGGCCGCCTCCTGGAAATCATCACCCTGATCTACGACGACGGCGGCGAGCTGATCATCCACGCCATGAAGACCCGAACCCAGTACCTCAACGAGCTCTAACCCTCCCCGGATGCACGTAAGCGCCCTGACGTCACGCTGATCGCAGGAGGTGGCTTCCCGCTGCCCGGGTGGGTGCACATCAGAACGGTGACCCGTCCGCATCCCACCCATCACCCTCGGACACTGCCTGTACTGCCCAAGCGCGGCGGTGATTCACCTGTGGGCATGGGCGGGCCGCAGTGACGCCGCCATGAGCATCAGTGGTGGTAATCCACCCGTCACACCCGGGCCTCTCACACACCACCGATGCCAGTGCAGCTGGTGGGAAGGCGGGCCCGGGGTAATCGCCCTGCTCGTCCAGACCGGCCAACATCGCTGCGAACAGCACCGCCGGGCGGGTCTGCACCGCACGATCGGCTAGGGGTGAACGTTGTCCGGTGCGTAGTGCAGCATCGGACAACGCGCCCAGCAGATCCTGCGCGGTCCATACCGGGCAGCACGTGACGAACCGTGTCAGCGCTGGAGCAAGCCGCCGGGGGCTCTCACCAGCCAACCACGGCAGCTGCGCGGCCACCTCCAGTGCCAGACGACGGGTAACCGCCGGGTTCCCCCGTTTTCGTTGAGGCCGGCGCGGCGAAGCCGCGGCCTTTCCCTGGCCGCTCGCGGCCGTTTTTCGCTTGAAGGAAGTGTTCTCACAGTCTCGGCGGTCTGGAAGATGGTTACCTCTGGTAGGGGTATCTATCCACAGGGCAACAGGGATCGCCCGGGGCGTGGTGAACGCGACTTCTGTGGATAACCCCCGCTGGCGTGAACCCCGGCGGCGGGCCGCGAGGCATTCATCCAAGGTGAGCATCCGCCCGGCCTGGATGACGACCTCCAGGCCAATCTGCCGGGCTAGGCGTTGACACACCTTCACCGTGTTCACACTCACCCCCAACACCGAGGCGACCGTGTCCGGGCGCACGATCGCCCGCCGACCTGTCCCCGCCAACGCATACCCAGACCGCACGCCTAGATACCGGCGCATCAACCCAGGCGACACCCGACCCCGTAACTCCTGCGCGTGGAACGCCAACGCCACCGGCACCACCACGCTCAACCAATGCTCACGACTGACCCACACCACAACAGTCGAGTACGCACCAGCAGACGCGTACGTGTGATGCCCCCGAGTCGCGTTACGCGGACCCCGGTCATCCTGATGCCACCGCGGCAACACACCAGGACGCGCACGGCACACCAACTCCACATACGCGGCATCACCCGGCGCGCACCGCCGATGCGTCAGGACACGCTGATGCATCTGGTCGGGGTCTTGGCCCCAACGGGCAGCATGATCTAAACTGGGCAGCACGAAGCCACCTCTCTTGTACGGAGCGATTTCGTAGCCGGCTGTCAACCGGCACAAAACTTGATAGCTAGACGACAGGCCGCCGCTTCAACGGCGGCCTTTGTCGTGTCAGGGCACTGCCCCGCAACGTCATCCGGTCAAAGGAAGCCTCTCGGCCTGGTCGCGATGGCTGCGGGCTCCGGATCGGGATCGAGTGTCTTCAATGCCCAACACCCGCCGCTCCAGCAACGCCTGCACAGTTATCCCCATCGCTCGCGCGTCGGCCCGCAACTGATCGCGCTGCTCAAAACTCAACCGAAACAAGACAGCTGATTGTCGATCCGGAGACGTGAGCTTAGACATACACATAGCAAACCATGCACAGCGCGTTGATATCACCGAGCTTGTCGGCGTGTCGCTCATTTTTCAGCTCCGACAGGCCAGACGCGGAATTAGTGAGTGCGCGTGCCAGCAGCACGTCACTCGTAGTGGGACCACATTCGCAGCACGTGCACCGTGCGCTGATCGGGCAACACCTCATAGACAACCCGGTGCTGGATGTTGATCCGACGCGAGTAGCACCCAGCCAGGTTGCCCACGAGCTCCTCGTACCGCGGGGGCACCGCAAACGGGTCCTCGGTCAGCACGTCGAGCAACGTCATGGCCCGCGGCTTCAACCGCGAAGACACCAACTTTTTCGCGTCCTTCTGCGCCTGACGTGAGTAGACCAGCGTCCAATCACTCACCAGTCAAGATCGCGGGAACCAGCCCCGACACCCTCATCACGCGCCAGGCGGATCGACTCAACCATTCTCGGCACTGACTCCAAGAACAAGGTCTCCTGGATCGCCTGCCAATCAGCCTCACTGACCAACACCGCGTTACCCCGCTGCCCAGTAATCGTCAGGGGCTGCGACTCGTCGTTTACCTGATCAATCAACCGATACAAATTCGCCCGCGCCGACGTCGCACTCACAACAGCCATGTTTTAGTACCTCCACAGTAAGCGTACGTCATACCGTACAAATCTTCGATAAAGGTCTCCAGATCGGAATTTCGGCACGGGACCGCGTGGCGACTCAGTGAAACCCCATTGAGACCGCCACCCTGAGACCCTATGGAACCCTTGGACAGCACCCCTGAGACCCCCGCTGATTTAGGGCTCAAGGAAGCGTCGCGAGTCACCGGCATCAGCCTGTCTACGTTGCGCCGTCGTCGTAGTGATCTTCGGAAAGCCGGGGCAACTCAGCACGCAGACGGTACGTGGTCGATCCCGGTCCATACCCTCATCACGCTTGGGATGCTCGACAAAGTGGGACCGCACTCACCGGCACCCACCGAGAGACCCTCTGATGCCCCTACGTGGGACCAGGTGGCATCCCTGCGGGATCAGCTAACCGACGCCCGGCAGCGAGCGGCCGTCGCCGAAGCGATCGCACACGAACGCGGCAACGCTTTGGATGACGCACGCCGTGCGATGCGAATGCTTGAGACCCGCCCCATGACACCCAGCGTGACCCCTGAAGAAACCAGTAATGCCAAGGAAGATCTCACGTTGGTACCTACCAGTCCAATATCGGTGCAACCCCCTGAGACCCTCACCAAACGGCCCCTACGGGCATGGTGGCGCAACCACAAACGCTGAGGCGCCGCAGCTGGTCCCCTTACGGCGCTTCCCCGAAGCACATCGGACAGGGTTACCGGCCGTATCCGCGGTCGCGGTCTCTGCTGGGGGTGGGTGGTTGGTAGGGGCGTGCTGCTGTGGGGGTAGTGCCGGGGCGGGGGGTCAGGCGTGCCCACCGGATGGCGCGGCCGGCGTTCTCGAGCTCGACGTTGCTCTGGCGGGCGAGGGCAACGATCTGGTCCAGGTCCCCGTCGTGGGCGTGGCCGGGGCCGGCCCACCCGGTGATGGTGGCGATCGCGTCCGGGTTGCCTTTCTCAGCGGCCCGGATGGTGTCTTCGCGTTTCATCGCCTCGATGTGTTTGTCGTGGCCGGGGAACCCGTGCGACGAGACGAGCATCGCGTGACGGGAGGCTTCGTTCAGGTCACTCCACGCCGGGGGTCGTGCTGCTCTCCACGCCGCGTCAGCCCGACGGTCATTCTCCGCGATCCGTTCGGTCGTGGCCGCGCCTCTGTGCTGCCACCATTGCCCGGCGTCGGCCAGGGCCTGGCTGAGGCGCGCGTCGTGGGCGGCGGGGGTGACCAGTTGCCAGCCCTGCCCGATTTCGGTGACCTGGGCCTGCCACTGCTGTTCCGCTTGCCACTGATGGATCGGGGTGGGCCACTGCTTGGTTTTTCCGAACAGTGTTTTACCCGGTGACGGGGCCGGCGGTAACAGTGCCCTCGGGGTTTCCAATACCGGCCCGAGCTGGGACCATGACAGTTGCTTATCCAACTGTGAGGCCTTGAACCAGATTAACGCCCCTTCTTTATCGCGCCCGTTCCTCGTGGTGGTGGTGGCGAAGCTGTACCCACTGACCCGGCCCTTACTGGCCACATTTACTCGGGCAACGATTCCCCGCGCGCTCAGGGCTTCCTCAAACGCAGCCCGACCGTGTCCCGCGCTTTGCGCGGCGACCGTGGCGACCTGCGCCGCTAACTGGACCCGTACCGGGGTTCGCCCGGTCACTTCGGCGTGTTTCCACTCGCCTTGTTTCAGCTGGTGATCCGCCACCCGCTTACTCGCATCACTCGATTGCAACGGCGCCTGCGACAAACCGTGAGCTTGTTCAATGACTCGGCGTGCTTGTTGCGCGGCCCACCGGTCTTTACGTCCCGTCCACACATTCTGTGCCGGGTCCTCACTGACCCGGGATAACACCACGTGAATATGATCCGGGCCGTGTTTGACCGCGACCCACGGATACTCCTGGTATCCCATCTGCTCCGCGAATTCCTGCGCGATATCTCCCCACTCACCAGCCTCCATCACCCGGTCATCTGCGTGCGCCCGGATAGAGCACTGCCAGATAGGGCGCTCAATATCGGGTCGGTGCTGATGAGCTGCCCGTAGCTCCCACGCCCAAAACGCCGGATCACAATCCCCATTCGCGCCAATATTCGACGCGATAACTTCCCCGCCCCGGGTCTTCCCATCCTCTAAAACGTGTTCATTGTTCCGGCCCGGGCCGTGTAAATACGCACCCAGATCACCCACCCGCCGGCCCCGGGTGATCTTCGTAATCACAACGCCTCCCGCAACGACCGCAACTCCATTTGGACTCGTTCTACCGCGTCCACCAATTCCTGCGCCACCACCGAATCCCCCGGACGCATATGCGCATACCGGACCGCCTGATTCAAGTTATTACCAATCCGCGCCAACGCCGCCAACTCCACACCCGGCCGCCCCGCCGGCCCGGGCCTAGTCGCCGCCCCCTCGTCGTCCTCACTGATGGTGGCGTTGATCGTTTCCCGCACCCACCGACCCACCTCCTTGCGGCCACCTCCAAGGGCAGCGTCCTGCCACGCCATTAACTCGGCCGCGAACAACCGCACCGCCACCACCCGATCCCGCTTCCCCACACCACCCACACCCTTTGTCGGCTCAACCCCCTCAGCCCGGACAGGCACCCACTGATCCCCCACCCACACAACCTCAGGCTCCGACACCACCAACACCTCTCCCAAATCCGGCACACCTCTTGCACTCTCGGCCCAACCACCCACACACCCCCGCACCGCAAAGCGGCACAGGGTGCCCGAACGGGCCAACCCCACCGCCAGACGACGGGCCCGGAACGGGCCACCGGCGACGGCCCCCGACAGTGAGCGAAGCGAACAAGGGCGAGGAATCAGAGGGACAC